>CAKSRC010000010.1 GCA_934486915.1 uncultured Eubacteriales bacterium | reverse complement strand
ACAAAACTTTTACTTATCTAATGGTTTCATTGTCGGGAAAATGATTACATCTCTAATAGAAGCGCTGTCAGTAAGAAGCATTACAAGCCTATCAATTCCCATTCCCATTCCGCCTGTCGGTGCCATACCATATTCAAGAGCAGTCAAGAAGTCTTCATCTAACATATTTGCCTCGTCATCGCCCGCATCTCTTAATGCTACTTGATGCATAAATCTTTCTCTTTGATCGATAGGATCATTAAGCTCTGAGTAAGCATTAGCTAACTCTCTTCTTGTGACAAACAATTCAAATCTCTCTACAAGTTCCGGCACACCCTTTTTCCTTTTGGTCAAAGGTGATACTTCTACCGGGTAATCGTATATAAATGTAGGTTGAACTAGGTTTTCTTCAACCTTTTCTTCAAAGAATAGGTTTAAGATATCTCCCCAAGTGTGATGTTTTTGATATTCAATATGGAATTTATCAGCATACTCTTTTGCTTTCTCGGTATCTCCCATAAATTCGCCGAAGTTTACGCCTGCGTACTTTTCGACAGAGTCTATCATAGTCATTCTTCTAAACGGTTTGGAAAGGTCGATTTCTTCGCCTTGATACGTAATTTTGTCGCTTCCGCATACAGCTTTTGCGCATTCGTTGATTAAATCCTCGGTTAAATCCATCATACCGTTATAGTCGGTGTAAGCTTCATAAAGCTCTATTGTTGTAAACTCAGGATTATGCTTAACGGACATACCCTCATTTCTAAATAGACGGCCAATCTCATAAACCTTTTCCATACCACCTACTATAAGACGTTTTAAGTAAAGTTCAGGTGCTATTCTTAGATATAAATCCAATCCCAATGTATTGTGGTGAGTTATAAACGGTCTTGCTGCAGCTCCGCCCGGAATTGTATTTAATACCGGAGTTTCAACCTCTATATATCCTAAATTATCAAGATGATTTCTTATTGTTTTGATTATAATACTGCGCTTTATAAAAGCATCTTTAACTTCGGGATTCATGATAAGGTCAACATATCTTTGGCGATATCTAAGATCTGTATCTTTAAGCCCGTGGAATTTCTCAGGAAGTGGCAACAAAGATTTTGCAAGAAGAGTAACCTCTTTTGCATGAACTGATATTTGACCTCTCTTGGTTTTAAATACAAAACCCTTTACGGCAACAATATCACCTATATCCAACTTTGTGACCTTTTGGTATGATTCTTCTCCCAAATCATCGATCTTTAAATATATTTGCATTTTCCCGCTTTTATCATATATATCCATAAAAGCTGCCTTGCCCATATCTCTAAATCTCATAATTCTTCCTGCAAGGCAAACATCTTTATTTTCAAAGCTTTCAAAATTATCTTCTATCTCTTTTGCAAAAGCATCTCTATCGCACACAGTAATTTCAAAGGGATCTTCCCCTTGTGCTTGTAAAGATGCAAGCTTATCTCTTCTTATTTTCAAAAGTTCACTTAAACTTTCTTGACTTTCAATCTCTTGATTTTCCTTTTTAATGTTGCTCATTTCTACTTCCCCTTTGGTTCATTTAAAAGACGGACAGAGTTAAAAAATCCTGCCCGTCACGCAATATAATTTTATCTGGATATCCCCAGTACTTCAAACTCAATAACTCCTGCCGGTGCTTCAACCTGCACCATATCGCCGACTTTATGACCCAATAGAGCCGCACCTATCGGAGATTCATCCGATATAAGTCCTGAATCCGGATCAGCCTCGTTTGAGCCTACTATTCTATAATCATTTACCTCATCAAATTCGACATCACGAATTTTAATCTTAGATCCAACAAATATACTTCCTGTATCAAGATCACTTTCATTGATTATAGAAACGTTTTTAAGCATTGCTTCAATCGACATAATCCTCGATTCAAGAATAGCCTGATCATTTTTAGCTTCGTCATACTCACTGTTTTCGGATAAATCTCCAAAAGACAATGCAACTTTAATCTTTTCAGCTATTTCCTTTCTCTTAACCGTTTTTAACTCATTTAATTCTTCTTCTAATTTCTTAAGACCTTCATTTGTTAAAAAAACTTGTTTAGACATATATTAAAACCACCCTTTAGCGAATATATTTCACAAGACAATAATAGTATTATAGTCAAAACCCACATTTCTGTCAAGGTTTTCACCCGATTTTCACATAAAAATTAAACTTTATTTTAAAATAATTCAAAAAACATATTCTTAAATTTCAATAGCACTCCCATATCCATAGTATAACCCTTGTTTCATAGACAAAACTAAGCTTAAATGGTATCATTTAAATCGGAGCAATGCTCTGCTTTACTTGCAAGAAGCAGAGGTTGCAACAGACTGCGCAATCAGTGCAAAGAGGCATCAACCCCTCAAAATCCCACCTTCTAAGAGGAGGGGGGAATATATCTGTGCTATAATTATATTATTTTCCATTAGAAAGTAGGTTTAATTAATAATAATATGAAAATAGGAAATTTAGAAATAAATGGATATGTAGCATTGGCTCCAATGGCTTCGGCTGCGGACAGGGCTTTTAGAGAAATATGCGCCGATTTCGGCAGCGCATATACCGTAAGCGAAATGGTAAGCTCAAAGGGAGTTATGTATCAAAATAAAAATACAAATGAACTTTTAGAAAATACTAAATCAAGTACCCCATTCGCAGCCCAACTTTTTGGAAATGAACCTCAAACTATGGCATTTGCCGCAAAAGAAATCATGAAATACAATCCTGATATGATAGACATCAATATGGGATGTCCTGTCCCAAAGGTTTGCTCAAACGGCTGCGGCTCTGCATTAATGAAAGACCCTAAGCTTTGCGGCGAAATCGTGAAAGCCGTAAAAGATGCAGTGGATATCCCCGTTACCGTCAAAATAAGAAAGGGTTGGGACAACTCCAATATAAATGCTGTCGAGGTTGCTAAAATATGTGAAGAAAACGGTGCAAGTGCTGTGGCGGTTCATGCAAGAACAAGGGAAGAAATGTATCAAAAAGGAATAGACCTTGACATAATCACCAAAATAAAAAAAGAGCTTTCTATACCCGTAATAGGAAACGGTGACATCATCGATGAACAATCCGCAGTTCAAATGCTCGAAACCACAGGCTGCGATATGATTATGGTAGGACGTGCCGCCCTTGGCAATCCATTTATATTTTCAAGACTTAACGCCTACTTAAATCATGGAAGAATAATCCCAAAACCTACCGTTAGCCAAATAATAGATGTAATGCTAAAGCATATACAATTGCTTTGTAAATATAAGGGCGAAAAACACGGTATGTTGGAGGCAAGAAAACACGTTGCGTGGTATATAAAGGGTCTAAACGGTGCCGCGGCGTTTAGAAACGAGGCAGGATATCTAACCTCTTTTGAAGAACTTATAAACCTTACAAGACGAATTTATGAAAAAAATAAAAACCAGTCTGAAGTTTTTATGAAATCTCCAGACTAGTATATCTATAACCTATAACCTTGAACCGTCATCTACCCACTCTTTGGCTATTTCCACGTTTTTATCCGACGGTTTTGCTATATTTGTCTCGGGATATCTTTCATTTGGATAGGTTATAGGCAAAGTGATTTTATCAGGCTTTTTATCCTTGGATTTTTTATTTTTCAATTTATTCACTCCTTTTATTTTTTGAGTATAAATATATTATTTAAATTTTCAAAATAAAAAAACTAAGATAATTAAGGAATATATTTTATATGTAAATTCAATATTTTAATGCATAATTCTACCATTTTACCACATATCGCAGTATTAAATTATACAAAGTGATACAATAAAAAATAATTGAGCTTAGACATCTTGTCTTTTTTTGAAAATTTGGTATTATTATATTATTGGATTTTTTATAAAACTATTTGGAGTGTGTGAATTTTGCGGATGCGAACCAAAAAATGGGCAAGACCTGAATTGGAAGTATGCCCATATTTTACAAATAATGCTTGTCAATATAAAGGCAAGTGGAGTTCTTTATTTAAAAAAGACGCCCCAATTCATCTTGAACTTGGATGCGGTAAAGGAGACTTTATTTCTAAAATAGCAAAAGACCATAGCGAAATAAATTATATTGCTATTGATATAAGTTATGATGTTTTAGGTTGTGCAAGAAGAAATATCGAAAGGGAATTCCAAGAGGCCAATATGACAGTAGATAACATTGCTCTTGTGGCCCATAATATCGACAAAATCGATGAAATGATGGATGAAAACGACATCGTCGATCGTATATATATAAGTTTTTGTAATCCTTGGCCTAAGGCTAAGCACAAAAAAAGACGCCTTACTTTTCCAAACAAACTGGAAAAGTACAAAGTTTTTCTAAAAGAAAACGGTGAAATATATTTTAAAACTGATGATGATAATCTATTTAACGAAAGTATAGAGTACTTTCAAAACAGTGGGTTTGATATCGTTTATAAAACATATGACCTTCATAGTGAAAATATTAAGGAAAATGTCTTGACAGAGCATGAAAAAATGTTCATGAAGCAAGGAATAAATATCAAATTCTTAATAGCTAAACTTAATAATAAGGTGGCACAAAAAATTGAAAATTAAAAGTAATTTTATTTTTCTTGTGTTGATTTTTATTGTTCCTACGTTTTTCTTTGGATGTGCAAATGGATCGTTCGATACAAAAAGTTTAATGCATCCCCCAAAGGCTACCGGGGAAAAAGCCGAAGTTCAAAAGCTTCTTTACAAGGAAGCAGGTCAAAATATTACCCTTAAATACCCTAAAAGCGGTGAATATCGTTTTCCTGTTATAATAACCAATCTTTTAAATGACGAAAGAGAGCAGGCTCTTGCTTTTTATTCGGAAAATGATGATAAAAAGTCCGGCACCAACATTATGATAATGGAAAAAATGGCTGATAGCTGGAGAGTTATGACAGTATTAAAGAATCAAGGTAATGATGTTGATAAAATATGCTTTGGAGATATCAATAAAGACAACAAAAAGGAAATTATAGTCGGATGGACATCTTTTAAAAATACCGACAATATTATAAATGCATATTCTTATGACGGATGTGATATGCACGCTATAAATCTTATCGACAAATATAACGACTTTATAGTTGCCGACTTAGATGACGAAGTAGGTGATGAAATACTGCTTCTAACCTTAAATTCCGCAGATTCGCCTGCGCAGGCAAGGCTTATCAAATTCAATGATCAAAAACAGTCAATCGACACTATAGGCAGTGTCGACATGAATACCGATGCTATTGGCTGCCAAGCGATAAAACTTGGCAAGGCCGATGAATCCACTTTGGGAATATTCGTTGATGAAACCCTCAATGGAAACAAAACATCTACTGAATTTATCTATTGGGACTGCCAGCAAAAGCAGCTAAAAAACCCCTTATACCATAAGGACGGATCAAGCATTTCACCATTTATTAAGTATGGCAATGCACTATCTATGGATATAGATAATGACGGTATTGTAGAAATACCTACCCAATACAATATACCTGGCTATACGCCTGACATAGAATCCCCCTTGTGTGCATCCACATGGGTTAAGTATAATCCAAGTGATAACTCATCAAAAGAAATATTAAATACTATAATCAACACAAAAGATAAATATGTATTTACTTTCCCAAAAGAATGGGAAGGTAAGGTTACCATAAGCCTCGATGACGGTATTTTAAAATTTAATAAATTAATTACAGACAAAAATAATTCAAATCATGATAATAATGTACTCCTTTCAATAAGAGCTATTCCAACTGCTAATTTGGGCAAGGCTTTAATCGAAAATAACGAGTATAGGATACTTAAAACAAATGATCAGCAATCTTATCTAGCACTGATTTCTCAAGATGATACTTTATCTATTGACGAGAATGATGTTATAAATAAATTTAAAACATACAATTAAGGAGCACTGAAATGAAAAAAATACTAGTAGTAGAAGATGAAGCAGCAATAAGAGACTTTATTGTTATAAATTTGCAAAGAGCAGGATATATAGTAGTACAAGCTGACTGCGGCGAAGCTGCAATGAGAGAATATAATCTATCATCAAAAGATTTTGATATAATTTTATTGGATGTTATGATGCCGGATCAAGACGGATTCTCACTATGTAGAGAAATAAGAAATAACAACAAAACTGTTGGAATAATAATGCTAACGGCTAAAGCTCAAGAAATGGATAAAGTAAACGGTCTTATGCTTGGAGCAGACGACTATATTACAAAACCATTCAGCCCATCTGAACTTACCGCAAGAATTGATTCATTATATAGAAGGGTTGAAATTGCCAAAAACATCGATAAAACAGATGAATTGTCTGAGCTTGTATCCGGAAGCTTTATACTAAACGTGAAAAACAGAAATTTACAAAAAGACGGAAGAAGTATTGATATTACTCAAACTGAATTCTTAATGTTGGAATACTTTATTAAAAATCCCGGCAAACTATTAACTAGGACAGATATACTAACAAGAATTTGGGGCGAAGAATACGCAGGCGAAGAAAAGAAAGTCGATGTAAACATAAGAAGACTTAGAATTAAAATCGAAGAAAATCCGGCCCATCCAAGACATATTATAACAATATGGGGCTTAGGCTATAAATGGGAAGCTTAATCACCTAAAAGGGGGAAGATTATGGCAATAAAGGGAATTACCCGCAGATGGATATATCATAGCTTAAGTATCGTAGTTTCGATATTAATATTAATAATTTTGGGTCTTGCCTTTTTTATAAAAGGATATTATTACACCGGAATTTCGCAAACTATAGATGGTCGATCAGCAGAATTTGCAAATCTATTCAGCGACAGTAGCAATTACTCCGAAGATGAGTTTTTAAAATATACTAAACTCTACATTGAAAATTTCCCTGATAAGAACTCAATGGAAATGATGCTTCTAGATTCGCATGATAACGTAATAACAACCTCTACGGGATTCAACCCGTCTAAGGATGACCCTATGAAAGATCTTAGCCTTGCAAAATCATCCCAAAGTAACTATGGCCATTGGGAAGGAAGAACCGTCTCCGGGGAAAAATGCATGGCTGTCAGCAGAGTTATTATCGATTCAAGCGGTAACTGCCTTGGTTCCGTAAGATACATAGTTTCCTTATCTGCTGTGAATCACCGTATTATTATACTCACTATCTTGCTTATTATGATTGGGTTTATAGTAGTTACTTTTGTTATACTTTCAAGCTTATACTTCATTAAATCTATCGTTACCCCCGTAACTGAAATAGGGTCAATCACCAAAAGAATCGCCCATGGGGATTTTAATGTAAGAATTAATAAACATTATAACGATGAAATTGGTGAACTCTGCGATAATATTAATTATATGGCAGATGAATTGGGTACATCGGAAAAGCTTAAAAACGATTTCATATCTTCAGTATCCCATGAGCTTCGCACCCCTTTAACCGCTATAAAAGGCTGGGCTGAAACCCTACAGATGTTAAAAGGCTCCGACGAGGCTACATCCGAAAAAGGACTTAAAATAATACAAGATGAATCCGAACGGCTTTACGGTATAGTTGAAGAATTATTGGATTTTTCAAGAATACAAAGTGGACGTATGGTCCTATTGATGGATAAAATCGATATATTGGCAGAATTAAATCAGGCTGTGTATATGTTCCAAGATAGAGCTAAGTCTGAAAATAAAAGCCTTATATACAAAGAAGCCGATAAGTCTCTCTTTGCAGTTGGCGATAAAAATCGATTAAGACAAGTTTTTGTCAATATAATCGATAATGCCCTAAAGTATACCAAGGATGGCGGCACAATCTCCATAGGATATAAACGAAATGACAGTATGCTTAACATATTTGTAAAGGATGACGGTTATGGTATCTCAGCCGAAGATTTACCAAGAGTAAAAGAGAAATTTTATAAGGCAAATCACTTAAAAAGAGGCTCAGGTATAGGTCTTGCTGTAGCAGATGAAATTATGAAACTTCATAAAGGCTCTCTTGCTATCAAAAGTAAAGAAGGATTCGGCACAACCGTTATTATTTCAATCCCTATAATCGACCCATATAACAAAACATCATTAAACTAAAGGGAGGACAACACATGGCAAAAAATAATAAAAAAATCATCACATCAATAGGCGGCCAAGCTCTTATTGAAGGAATAATGATGAGAGGCCCGTTCAAAACGGTAGCAGCCATACGAACCCCTGAGGGAACTATCATAAATGAAGAGATAGAAGAGAATACACTTAGCAGAAAATATAAAATTTTTCGCTTGCCGTTTCTAAGAGGCATTGCCTCATTTATTGATTCTATGACTTTGGGATATAAAGCACTTTCTATATCGGCGGAGAAGTCCCTTGGTGAGGAGGAGCTTGAAGAGGAGCAATCCAAATTTGAAAAGTGGATAGAAGATAACCTTGGCGATAAAATACTTAATATAATTATGGTAATTGCCAGTATATTAGGTATACTTTTAGCCGTAGCACTCTTCATAGTACTTCCTATCTATCTCTTTAACCTATGTGCAGGTGCTTATCCCAAACTATATGAGAGTATGATTTCAAGGTCTGTCTTTGAGGGAGTTTTAAGAATAATATTATTTTTAATATACATAACTCTTTGCTCTCAACTTAAAGATATGAAAAGAATATTTCAATACCACGGCGCTGAACATAAAACCATATTTTGTTATGAAAACGGCGAAGAGCTAAACGTAGAAAATGTTAGAAAACAAATAAGATTTCACCCTCGATGCGGAACAAGTTTTATTATAATAATGCTTATTGTTGGAATTATTGTTGGATTTTTTATTCCCTTTGCTAACCCTATTCTAAGATCTATAGTAAAAATAGCTTGTTTCCCTATAATAATATCAATTGGTTATGAGCTTATAAAGCTATGCTCGAGGCACGACAATATATTAACTAAAATAATAGCCGCTCCAGGACTTTGGATGCAAAGAATAACAACTAAAGAACCGGATGATAGCATGATAGAAGTAGCTATAGAAGCCATAAAGGCTGTTATCCCGCCAAATGGTGAGGATATACTCTAATGAAAACATTAAGTGAAGTATATTTACAAGGCAGAAAAATTCTTGAAAAAAGTAATAACCTTTGCGCAGCCTTCGACGCTATGTGTATTTTTAAGCTTTGTTTTAATATGGATAGGCAGAATCTAATATTAAACGGAAAAAATCCTGCATCAAACGAAGGCTGCACCAAGTTTTTTGAACTTATAAGCGAAAGAGCCAATAAAAGACCTCTACAATATATCATTGGAGAATGGGAGTTTATGGGCTCTTTATTTAAAGTAGGTGAGGGAGTATTAATACCACGAGAAGATACTGAAACCTTAGTAAATGAGTGCTTAGAGAGAATTAAAGATACGCCAAGCCCACGTATAGCAGACCTTTGTTCCGGCAGTGGTGCCGTCGCAATATCCATCGCCAAAGCTAGAAAAGATGCTTTAGTTATTGCTATAGAATTATCTGAAATAGCATACTCATACCTACTCAAAAACATAGAACTCAACAATATAAAAAACGTTGTCCCTCTTAAAGCAGATATACTAAATGCTGACGATGTAATGTCATCTTTACAAATAGATAAATTTGATTCTATAGTTTCAAATCCCCCATACCTCACAAAGGGCGACATGGAATGTTTGCAAGATGAAGTAAAAAGAGAGCCTAGTATGGCCTTGTTTGGCGGGGATGACGGACTCTACTTTTACAATGAGATAGCTAAACTTTGGTTCCCTTACCTAAAAAATGGCGGAAGTTTATGCGTCGAATTTGGGATAAATCAAGAAAATGATATAGAAAACATCTTTAGAAATTATGGTTTCTCAAATATAAATAAAGAAAAAGATATTAATGGAATTTATAGAGCATTATCTGCATTAAAAAATCCGCACCAATAAATTAGGTGCGGATTTTCTTATGTTTTAAACTTCAACTTAAGATCCCGTAACTTCAATATTCACATTATAGCTTCCATAACTCCAGCAATGTGCGTAATTTTTCACCTTAAAGCTAACGGGCATTTCGGTAAGTCCCGTAAAGCTCTCCTTACCCTTTAGGTCTATCTCCCCAACAATATCCGACGATGACATCGTATTGATTTGAGAATAAGGACCTATAACAGTAACACTTACTGACGAGGTACTAACCTTTGCATCCTTATTTTCTCCTTTATTTAAAATCGAAAAATTGCTTACATTAAACGCCTTAGTGCGCATACCTGACATATCTATTGTAACCTTAGCTTGGTATGTGTTGCTCAAGTTCTTACAGCCTGACGGTATAACAACCGTTTGGTCAAAAACATTGTTGCTTAAATCGACTTTTGAAAAATCTATTGGCTCAAGCAATACTGAATTATATTCCCCAAACATCTCTTCTGGACCTGCTATCTCTATTTCCTTTGGCTCTACGGTAATCCTACTGTTAAAGTAGGACATATCCTCCGGCTGATTTGTAAATTGCGCTGAAATCGGCAAGGTCTTTCTAAGGAGAATCGGTATCGTCACATCTTCTGAAACAGTACTCATTACTATTAAATCACTGGATATTACTTCGTCATAGCTGTCATACATTACAAGCGGAACTTTGTATATAGTCCTGCTTGATTTAAGGACATCCTGTACTTCATCCTCGGCTACAATCTTCTTAACTTTAGAAATCTCCGACTCGGGACCCGAAATCTTAACCTTTGGTGACGAAAAAGTAGTAGTACCCGCAAAATAAGCAGGGTCGGACTGATATTTGATTCCGTTTTCAACGGTAAATTCAGCCTCTCTGTATCTATCAACCATAACCGTCACAAATCCCGGCGTAACGCCTGAGGAAAACTCATAGTCTGTAAGTATCCCCGATTTTTGAGGAACAAGCTCTAACGTATAATTCCCCGGCGCTGTTATGCTGCTTGCCATCGGCGCAGTAATCTTTATATCCGATTTTGTAAGCTGACCTACTATAATGCGGCTCCCTGTCACGGAGACCTCGCCACTTATGTCCTTGCCTCCAAAAACTTTAAGTCCATCCTCTTGGGCAGTGCTAGAAAGCTCAATATTTATATTAATATCCGATATTGTGACCGGTTTCGTCTCAGAATCACCAAATGCTAAAATAATCCAAAATATAAATGAGATAATCACTGAAAATAAAAGTATAAGCTTATCATTATTAAATATATCTCGAAATTTAAGTTTGTTAGACCTTATTGTTTTCATTTTTTTTCGCCTTTCTAAAATATGATCTTGCAATACTTACGTTTTCATCATCCGGTTTTACAGGAAGAAGGATTCTTTCCAACTCTTGTCTTAATGTTTTGCTTGTATAATTTCTTGTAAGGATACCGCCCATAGCGATAGAAATTGCTCCTGTTTCCTCAGAAACCACAAGCACCAAAGCATCGGAATTTTCGCTCATTCCCATAGCTGCTCTATGCCTTGTCCCAAGATTGATATCAACACTCTCATTTTTAGTAAGAGGCAATATACACCCAGCAGCATATATAACTCCGTCCCTTATTATCATAGCTCCGTCATGAAGAGGCGCTTTGTTATAAAATATATTTCCTATCAGTGCAGGAGAAGCCTTAGCCTTAATCAAGGTACCCGTATCCATAATATCTAAAAGCTTAGTTTTCCTCTCAAAGACTATAAGTGCCCCTGTCTTGCTTTCGTGGAAATTTTGTGCGGCTACAACCACTGCATCTATCGTCTGCCTTACGGTTTCTATATGCCTTTCCTCATCTTTAATATAAGGCCCTAATATTAGGTGACCCTTGATTTCACTTCGACCAATTTGCTCGAGAGCACTTCTAAGCTCAGGCTGAAAGACAACCAACAATGCCAAAACACCAAATTGGAAAAAATTGTCCAAACAAGTGGTTAACATCCTCAAGTGCAACTGATAAGCTAAAACATAGCCGAGCAGCAAAATTAATATACCTTTAACCAGCTGCTCGGCTCTGGTTTCTCTTATTAATTTTATAAGACTGTATATAATAAGTGCCACAATGGTAACGTCTAATACATCAGTCACCCCAAATGTTTTCATTACACTTAAAAATGCGTTAAATGTTCCGGTAATATATTCCATAATAATTATCAACACCCCGATACTTTAAACGTTCTTAATATTTACATCTTCTTTTATTTTATCATATAGTTTTGATTATGCAAGAATTTATTGTATTATTTACTGCATTCTTCTTATTTCAGATACGAAATAGTCTATTTCATTAGTCCTTGTAAATGCAGAAGGACATACCCTAACAGCGCCTCTGTCCATAGTTTTACAAAATTCATGAGCAGTTGGTGCACAGTGTATTCCCGCCCTTGTCGCGATACCGCGTGTATTAAGATATCTTGATACTGTCTCGCTGTCTTTACCCTTTACATTAAAGGATAAAAGAGGTGCAAAATACTTAGGTTCGGGTCTTGGCATATATAATTCTATATTATCCATATTCGATAATCTATCATACAACCTATTTATAAGCATATACTCGTGTCTAGCTATATTTTCCATTCCTCTTCTTTGTATATATTCAATTCCCGCTTTAAGACCTACTATACCCGGCATATTGGGAGTTCCACTTTCAAATTTATCAGGCATTTCACTGGGTTGTTCAAGCATTAATGAGCTTGTTCCCGTTCCACCTTCCATCAATGAATTTACTTTTTCGCAATCCTTTGCAATTAGTATTCCTGTACCCATAGGTCCATATAAACCCTTATGACCTGCAGTGCACAAATAATCTATGTTATATTCTTTCATGTTTATTGGAAGTACACCCGCCGTTTGAGCAGCGTCTACTAAAAATGGTATTTTATATTCATTTGCAAGAGCTGATATCCTTTCTATCGGTAGTCTTATTCCCCATACATTAGATGCGTGCATACAAACAATGAGCCTTGTATTCTTATTAAGGCTTTTTCTAAAAGAATCTACAGTAGCATCATTGTCGCCTACATATACATTTGCTAAGGTATAGCTTATTCCCTCTTTTTCCAATTTTTTAAGAGGACGCATAATAGAGTTGTGTTCTAAGCAAGACACAACAACATGGTCCCCAGGTTTTAAAAGTCCTTTTAAAACTATATTAGAGGCATGAGTGCAATTAAGCGTAAATACTACACTTTCTTCCCCAAAGCCCCCAAAAAATTCATTTACAAGTTTTCTGCAATTATATATCTCAATTGATGACTTCATTGCAAGTTCATGGCCGCTTCTGCCCGGATTTGCACCATATCTTCTCATAGCATATGCCATAGAATTTATAACTGAAGATGGCTTTGGGAAAGTAGTTGCGGCATTATCTAAATATATCATGCAAAACCCTCCTTATCCGACCTTCCTATCACTCTTATACCTTGTTCTCGTAAAACTTCCTCGGCTTTATCAGTATCCTTTGGTACATATATACTATATCCACAGCCTCCTACATTTTTGTGCTTTGGTGTTCTTACTAAGTCAGCTGCAAATCCTCTTTTATTCAATATTTCTTTTCCTTTTAATGCGTAAGTAATTGAACTTACCATAATTAAAGGCTTGCCCACAATTATCACCTCAATAGTCTTTTTACTATTATAATATGTGAGCAAGCCTTTATTGTTAATTTATTATGCAAACTGCATGGGCAGAAATACCCTCTTTACGACCCGTAAATCCAAGATTTTCTTCAGTTGTGGCCTTGATATTTATACAGCCTATATCTATATCACACACATCTGAAATTCTTTGACGCATAAAACCTATATATGGTTTTATTTTAGGTTCTTGAGCAATGACGGTTGCATCTATATTTCCTATGAAATAACCCTTCTCGTTTAAAAGAGAACAAACTCTTTTTAATAAAACACAACTGTCGATATCGAGGTATTTAGGGTCATTGTCTGGGAAGATACACCCAATATCACCCAAGGCTGCAGCACCTAATAATGCATCCATTATTGCATGGATCAAAACATCTGCATCAGAATGGCCTAAAAGTCCCATGCTATGAGGTATTTCAACTCCACCTAATATTAATTTTCTATTCTCCACAAGCCTATGCACATCATAACCGTGACCTATTCTCATAGTTAAATTCCTTTCTAAATATTTCACTTATTTTTAGCTATTTGTTCATTTAGTTGCTTGATTAACTCTGATTTTTGTTTATAAATCTTGTCCATCTTTAAATTATCTTCTTTTTGCTTTTCATATTTTCTTTTTGTTTCATATTGTGCTGCATTGAATGCCTTATCTATTCTCGAAAAGCAATCTTTAATCTTAGCAACCTTTTCACGTGATTTAAGGGCACCTACAATTAATTCAAAGCTAGCTAAACTCTTTGTATTATCAAAAAATCCAGGGAATAAAATCAAATCAATCCCTTTTGCGAGCTCTTCCCTGCCCTGTCCAAGTGATTTAGTAAGATTCTCTTGATTGGATCTTGCATCATTAAACGCATCTATGCCCTTATATACTGCATCTTGAAGCAGCGATTTAAAGTCTAAGAATCTAGGGGAAATATTATCTATCCAATATTTATAAAACCTTATAAAGGTCCCTGAATACTTCAATACCTTTGCAAAACTAATATCTCTAAAAATTTCCTTATAACGCCCCTCAAAGCCTAGTTCCTGGAGTAAATTAGTTGTCTCATTAAGGGCATCCCTTAGATCTGTCCAAAACGCTTCACTAAAGAATATACTAATATCAATATCTCTATATATAGACTTGCCGCTCTCAATATCGTTAAAATAATCATTATACTTTTTTAATTTTCTTGTCGACTGTAAATATAGTTTTTCAGTGTTTTCATATAGCTGAGTTTTTCCAAAATTTTTAAACTTGCTATGTTTAAGCTCTGCTGACTCTTTTAAGTGATTAACCTGTTTTCTCATAGACTCTACCCACATCTTAGTAATATATGGGTTTTTCTTAAACAATTTCTTATTATTTGAGAAGTTCTTTCTTATTGCCTCATCTATTTCCATAATCCTTTTGAAATAAGTACAACAGTATAATAAATAATCAGTTTCTTTGCTATCTTTAGTTAAATTACTTTTAGGTAATTGCGGTAATTCAAAGGCCTTCATAGCCCCACTTTGATTTGCTTGATTTCCAGCAAAATTCCCAATACCATTTGCCCCTTTTTCTATTTTAGTCTTTCGTTCGCTTAACTTTTCATCAAATTCCTGGGCCTGCTTTTGCTTAACTCCAATATTGTCAATAAGAGCTTTGCAGGCATTTTTAGAATTATCTAATGAGGCAGTGTTGATATTATATAAGTCAACATTTAAACTTGTACTTAAACGCTTAAAATTGGATATTAAACCTAAGTTTTCATCATAAATCTTTAATGTCTTTTCTTTTTTGGATATTTTTAACTTTTTAAATTTATCAATGTTATTATAATCCTTATCATTTCTGCTTATTTCTTTAGATGAATTGCCTCCAATATATATATATATACTATTGATGGATTTACTTATTTCCTTATATGCTCTTGCTAAATCAGCATCTCTTTGCGCCAACATTTTTTGGCACAACCTCTCACCCATATCCATACACTTTTCTGTATATGAAACAGTTGTCCTTGCAATATGAGCAGACATAAGCATATCATTTTTAAGATCTAATACCTTACTCTTGTCATCAGTTTCATTATAATAAGCGTCTATATATTTATCCCACTGATTATCAACGTTCATAACACCATATAAATATTCATAATATTGGATACAATCACTACTGTGCCACTTTAAACAATTATCGTAAAACACCTTATATTGGGCAATTTGGGTAAAATCGTAGAATCCTCCCTGCTTTGAGGATCTTTTTTCATTACCTTCTTTAAGCTTCTCTAAATATTTATATATATTAACTGTAGGCCTAGACAATTCTTTATATATTGATTCATTTTGGCTTTTAATTTTCTTAATAAGGATTATAGGATTTTGACTTATTTTTTTATAAATAAAATCCATAAAACCTTTTGTCCCATCTATAAGAGCACTGGCCACATTAACTGCCATAGATGGGGTATAATTAATTATTTCATCTAATTGTTTTATAATCCCATCGCACTCTTTTATTTTTTTATTTTTTTCCTCGATTTCTTTTTCTTTTTCACCTATTTTTTTATCTTGTTCATCTAAACTTTTAAAATCATTCTCAAACTCTTCAATTATTCTCTTGCGTTCTTCATTATAAGCTTTATCCTTAAAGTATGTAGAATTTAATAGGTCCCCCTCTTCCTTTTCTAATGTTTCCTTTGAGCAAAGGGATATAGTTTCACCGGATAGCGCCTTACTAACAAAGGATTTATTTTGACGTTTATTAGATATATATAGTGTTTGATTATCTTCAAAATTTTGCCATATTAAACTCCCGCCATCACGTTTATCATTATTCATGGCATCATATATCTTTAGTATTTTATCATTTTTTTCCCTTTGTTTTTGATCCTTCTTTTTGTTGGAGGAAAACCAATAATGCTCTTTTAACTTTTCATCAAGTTGCCTGTTTTCGGCTTTTAATGCTTGTCTTCTTTCATGAATCTTCGCACATGGAACTTCTCCCATTTCTTGTAATTGTTTTAAATACTTGTTTTGTTGTATGCTGTCGTAAAGACTCTTTACATTTCCCAATAGTTTAAATTGATCTTCGTAATACTTACCATCATTATTAGAATAATTTTTATTCTGCTGCTCATCTATTTCCCTTTTTTGCTCACTAATAGCACTTTTAGATATTTTAGATGAATCCCCAAACATATTTCCTATATTTAGAATGCTCTTATGGCCATCTACTAATTTTTTATATTTATTTTCCAAATTAGGTATTTTTTCTTTTGCCAAAATATCTCTATTCTTACGCATTTCTAAAAGTTCATTAGACAATTGTTTTTTTTCATTAATAAAATTCAACTTATATCCTTGTGTTTCATTTTTAAGTTGACCCGCTTCGGCTTTTTTGGTGCAAATTTGCTCCTGTTTTTCTTGTTCCTTCTTCTTTTTCTCCAAGTCATCTTGTTTTTGCCTATCCAAATCATATATAAGATTTTGGATACTGCTTTTTGTAATTCGCTTATTGGGAGCATGAAATTTCAACTTTTCAAACTTAGGAGATATATTTTCTCTAGCCGCACTAAATGCATCATAGCTATTACTCGCTAAGACTTTTTGAGTAATGTTATTAAGATCTTCTATGCTATGTTTTTTTTGAAATAAACCCATACAATCCCCCCGAAACCCCAAAATATACTACATTAATTTCATAATAAAATTCTTACAATCTCTTTACAAGAAATATTAGCACAAACTTATAGTTTAGTCAATAAATAGTGCATACATTATAATACAATATTAGAATTAATGTATATTTTTATTTGAAATATTTTAATTTTACACTTGATTTATAAAATTTTAAGTGTTATAATGTCGATATACTAAATATTGAAAGGGGAAATATATTCCATGAAAAAATTAGTTTCTATTTTTTGTTCACTTGTTATTTTAGGCATGTCAGCATTTTCTTGTTTCGCGTATGTAGGACAGGGTTCGGTCGAAGATGTGGTTATAACTAAGGATGATGTTTTATCTAGCTTAAACTCCGGTTTCGGCACAAGCTCTGGTAATCGTTTATATCTCCCGCAAGAATATTTAAACCAAGCAGAAAATTACTTAAATGCTAATGGTGACAAATTGACTAAAGAGCAGTATGATGAAATCTACTCACAAATTGTTAAAGCTCGTACTGAGACTCTTAAAACCAATGCAACCAGTTTTGCAGACCTTCAAAAGAATTTTCCTGAAACAGTTAACGCACTTAAAAAAATAGCACAAGACGCAGCTTCATCAGCCGGCTTGAAAATTACCTTTGGTGAAGGCAAATCTGTTACTATTACCGATTCTACCGGAAACGTAGTATTTAAAACATCCGTTGACGGTACTCCTCAAAAAATTGCTAATAATGGTGAAAAACAAACTGTTGATACAGCTGATGTATCTGATACATATGTAGCATCTCAAGGTGATGTAATCAAAACTACAGGCCTAGGTGTAAATGTAACCAATGCAGCTATTATTTCTTCAGTAATAGGACTACTATTATTAGCATCTGGAGCTGTAATTTATAACAACAAATTATTCAAACATGAATAATAAAAGCAAACTTCATGTGCTTAAAAAAAAGAGTTTTCTTATTGTTCCTATATTATTCGCAATCTTTTCTTATTTGTTAATATACATAGCTGCTTCACCAATTATTAAACCCTTACTTTCATTTGGTAATATGGTTTTTTTGGAAACAGCTTACGATCACAATCAATCGTATAAAACATTAATCTCAGATGATTATGACGTGGGTTCACCCGAAACTGTTAATCTTAGTGATATTGAATACCCTAACTATGGAGATATGTTTGCTCATATCGATATAGAAAATACATCAGTCTCCGCCAATGTATTTTTTGGCGATGGTACTGATCAATTAAACAAAGGTGTAGGAATATATAACGGCAGTTTTATACCCGGCTATGGAAAAACAATTCTTATGGCCGGACATAATAACACATTTTTTAATGGTTTAAAGGATGTATCTGCCGGCGATAAAATTAACATAAAAACCAATTATGGTAAATATGTTTACAAGGTAACAGAAACAAGAGTTGTAGAGCCTGATTACAGCGATGCTTACAACTTAGCAGCTGATAAAGAAAATTTAATTCTATATACTTGTTATCCCTTCGATATGCTGGGTCTTACAAAATATAGATTTTTCGTGTATGGAGAATATGTATCCGGGCCGAAAATTATTTCTAATACGCAGCAGGGAGAATAGATATGCATAGAAAAAAATCGACTATGATAAAAATAATATCATTGCTTTTCTCTTTTCTTATTACGGCATCCCTATTCTCATCTTCCATACTTATAGTATTGCATAATACTGTCTTTAACTATAAATTTGCACTCAAAAACATAGCCGCAAGCGGTTACTATACAACTATTTCCAAGGAAATTGAAAATGAGTTTGTTTCTTTAGGTTCAGCGAGTGGATTTGACAGTGATATATTTGAAAATATCATTCCTAAAAAAACATTAGAAAATGATATAAACAAATATATACTTGATGTTTATTCAAACACTCCGCCTAAAGTAGATACTTCTGAGTTAGTGTCCTCTCTTGACAACACATTTATGGATTATGCTAATGCCAAGGGAATTACTGTGACAGACGAAACTAAAAAAGCTATACAGACATTAGAAAAAAGCTGTGCTGCAGTTTATTCTAATTACATAGGTTTTTCGTTTGCAGAGCAAGTATCCACCTATTTATATAAACTCAATAAGGTATGTATAGTAATACTTAGTGTTTTAACAGTATTTACATTAGTCTTAGGCACTGTATTATTCTTAATTAATAGATGGAAGCACATAGCTATAAGAAATTATATATATTCAATATCAGCTTGTATTTTAATGCTGTTACCAATACCAATTGCAGGGTTCGCCTCACATAAAATCGATAAAATTGGGATTACTTCTAAATCTATATATGATTTTGTGGTGTTATATGCTAACAATGTATTGTACCATTTTATTTATATAATATTGTTGTGGCTCATAATCTTATGTGTTTGCATTTTTCTTTATATTCAAAGGAGAAATGCCGTAACAAAGAGAAAACATGAATCTAATACTAATGATTCAAACGCTGAATAAAATTTTTAGACTAAAAACAAACTCTTAAATTTAAAGCCCCCAACTTAATAAAGTTGGGGGCTTTTTTAGATTAATCTAATAATTAGCAGCAGCAATCGTTGTTGTTGTTACAGCCACAGCCACAACCATTGTTACCGTTGTCGTTTCCGCCGCAGCAGCAGCATAGAATTAATATAAGAACGATCACCCAAGTACAGTTATTACCACCAAAGAATCCATTATTGTTACACATATTGTTTTCCTCCTTTTATGTTGTTCAATATATCATATTAAAAACACGCCAAATGTGTTACAACAAAATTTATTGGTATATTCGGGATATCATATCCATGTATTTTAATAATGTGCTAATTATTTAAATACCTATAAACAAAACAATACCCGGCTCTCAAATTAATGAGTTCCGGGTGTTGGTTTAATTTATATTAGCTCAATGATTGCCATTTCTGCTGCATCTCCACGGCGGGGACCTAACTTACTTATACGAGTATATCCACCGTTTCTATCAGCATATTTAGGAGCAATTTCATCAAATAGCTTTTTAACAACATCTTCTTTCGTAATGAAAGCAAGAGCCATACGCTTATTGTGTAAATTGTTTTCCTTTGCTAATGTTATCATCTTTTCAGTTAAAGAACGGACTTCTTTAGCTCTAGATATTGTGGTTTCAATTTTTCCATTTTCTAATAGAAAAGTAACCATAGCTCTTAGCATAGCAGTTCTATGAGCAGTGTCTCTTCCGAGCTTTCTTGTTCCTGGCATCGAAAATATTCACTCCTTTACACTTTGGTCATACAAAGATTTTATTCTTCTCCTCTTGGGAAATCAAAACCTAATTCTTTTAGTTTAAGTATAACTTCTTCAAGAGATTTACGTCCTAAGTTGCGGACTTTCATCATTTCTTCTTCAGACTTTGTGATTAAATCCTCAACTGTATTAATTCCGGCACGTTTTAAACAATTGAATGAACGTACTGATAAATCCAATTCTTCAATTGTCATGCCTAGTACTGATTCATTCTTTTTGTTGTCAGTAACAACCATAATTTCAGTATCATAATCCTTGTCTGAAAGATTAACAAATAGATTTAAGTGTTCTATAAGTACCTTAGATGAAAGTGATACTGCTTCTCTAGCGGTAATTACACCGTTGGTCCAAACTTCTAAAGATAACTTATCAAAGTCTGTAATTTGACCAACACGAGTATTTTCTACATTATAATTTACTTTTAGTACCGGTGTATATATGGAATCTATCGGCAAAATACCAATTACGTTTTCTTCCATTAATTCTTTATTGCGTTCAGCAGATATATATCCTCTTCCTTTACCCAAGGTTAAAGACATATGAAACTCTGCACCATCGCTTAAAGTTGCTATGTGCATATCAGGATTTAGTATTTCTACATCGCTGTCTCTCTTGATTGAGTCTGCTGTAACTACACATGGTCCTATAGCTTCTATTTCTAATGTCTTGTCTTCATCGCCTTCTAGCTTTGCGATAAGACCTTTCATATTCAAAACAATTTCCGCTACATCCTCTTTAACACCCGGGATTGTCGAAAACTCATGCAATACTCCATCGATTTGAATCGATTTTACTGCAACTCCCGGTAATGATGAAAGAAGGACTCTTCTTAGGCTGTTGCCTAATGTGTTACCAAAACCTCTTTCAAGCGGTTCCACAACAAATTTACCGTATTTTCCGTCGTCCGAAAGACTTTCAATTTCTATTTTTGGTTTTTCTATTTCTATCATTCACGGTCCTCCTGGGTATTTTATCAAATACCATTATATTTATCCTGCTAATTAAAAAGCATTATTTGGAGTACAACTCAACGATTAATGTTTCTTCAACTGCAAGATCGATATCTTCTCTTGTTGGGACAGCTATGATTTTTGCTTCTAAAGATTCATTATTTTTCTCAAGCCACTTTGGAACAGGTCTAGAAGAATTAGCTTCTAATATAGCCTTAACTTTTGCATTTGAGCGGCTCTTTTCGCAAATAGAAACAACCTCGCCCGGTTTTGTTAGGTAAGAAGGAATATCAACCCTTTTACCATTGATTTGGAAATGACCATGAACAACAAGTTGTCTTGCTTCGGCTCTTGAGTTAGCCCAGCCTAGGCGATAAACAACGTTATCTAATCTTGATTCAAGTATAGATAGTAATGCCTCACCGGTTTTTCCTTCTCTTTTTTCTGCCAATTCATAGTAATGTCTAAATTGGCTTTCCAATACTCCATAGTAACGTCTTGTCATTTGCTTTGCTCTAAGCTGTAAACCGTACTCTGAAGGTTTCTTTCTTGATTGGCCGTGTTGACCAGGAGCATATGATCTCCTTTGAATTGCACATTTATTTGTGTAGCATCTTTCGCCTTTTAAGAAAAGCTTTTGACCTTCTCTACGGCAAAGTCTGCATACTGCACCTGTATATCTTGCCATGCTTACTGCACCTCCTATAATATCTACTAAACGCGTCTTCTCTTTGGAGGACGGCATCCGTTATGAGGAATTGGAGTGACATCTTTAATCATGCTCACTTCTAGTCCTGCTGCTTGCAATGCACGAATTGCTGCTTCACGTCCTGAACCCGGCCCTTTAACATAGACCTCTACTGTTTTCATTCCGTGTTCCATTGCTACTTTTGCTGCTGTTTCAGCTGCTGTTTGAGCTGCGAATGGAGTTGATTTTCTGGATCCTCTGAATCCTAATTCCCCGGAGCTTGCCCATGAAACAGCGTTGCCTTGAACGTCAGTAATTGTAACGATTGTATTATTAAAAGTGGATTGAATGTGTACTGCTCCACTTTCAATGTTTTTGCGTTCACGACGTCTGCGTACTGCAGTCTTCTTTGCGCCTTTTGGTGCTGCCATTTATATTCCTCCCTTACTTTATTTCTTCTTGTTTGCCATTGTTTTTCTAGGGCCTTTACGAGTTCTTGCGTTTGTTTTAGAACGTTGGCCTCTTACCGGTAAACCTTTACGATGACGAACTCCACGATAGCAACCTATTTCTATAAGTCTTTTTATATCAAAAGCAATATCTCTTCTAAGGTCACCTTCAACCGTACAGTTGTGATCAATATATTCTCTTAATTTTGAAATATCATCTTCAGTAAGGTCTCTTACACGAGTGTCGGGATTAACCCCAGTTCCTTTGATGATATCGTTTGCAGTTTTGCGGCCTATGCCATAGATGTAAGTTAGTCCTATTTCAACTCTCTTATCTCTTGGCAAGTCAACTCCTGCTATACGTGCCATACTGGTTACACCTCCATAATGTATTACGTCTTAACCTTGACGTTGTTTATGCTTTGGGTTTTCACAAATTACCATGACTTTCCCTTTGCGTTTTATAACTTTGCATTTTTCGCACATCTTTTTGACAGAAGGTCTTACTTTCATTTATATACCCCTCCTAGATTTTAAAAACATTTACTATTTGCTTCGCCATGTGATTCGCCCACGAGTAAGATCATACGGCGACATTTCTAATAATACCTTATCTCCGGGTAAAATCTTGATATAATTCATTCTAAGCTTACCCGAAATGTGAGCAAGTATTTCTTTTCCGTTTGGAAGCTCCACCTTAAACATTGTGTTTGGCAATGCTTCTTTAACTACGCCCTCAATTTCAATAACATCTTGTTTAGACAAAACAATAACCTCCCTTTGCAAAACTATGCCTTAAGCTTTATTTTCTAAATTCTCTTAATGCTTTTCGGATTTTACGATTGGTTTGTAAATCTTCTTCGTTCAAGACAGTTCTTGTTGCGAAGATATGCTTTAACTTTTTTTTCTTTGTTTTTTCAATCATTCGACGTTTGCCGTCGCAAAGAAAAACATAATCATTTTCTTCCTTAAGAACTACAAAGAAGTCACCCTTATCGTGTCCTGCAGAAGATTGAACCACCAGTCCTCTAACAATTTCCATAAGAGAATCCTCCTAATCTGCTAATGTAAGAATAATCGGACCATCTTCTGTAATTGCGACACTGTGTTCAAAATGCGCGGAAAGTTTTCCGTCTTTTGTGACGGTAGTCCATTCATCATCAAGTATTTCTACTTCATATGTTCCTGCATTTATCATTGGTTCGATGGCAATTGTCATCCCCGAAGTAAGCCTTGGGCCCCTGCCGGGAGTACCAAAATTGGGTACGCTTGGATCTTCATGCAGCTTCGCACCTACTCCGTGCCCTACGAAATCTCGCACGACCGAGTAGTTACGTGCCTCGGCATACTTTTGGACAGCATAGGAAATATCTCCTATTCTATTACCTTTTTTGGCTTGCTCTATTCCTAAAAGCAAGCTTTGGTAAGTTGCGTCTATAAGTGCTTGAGCTTCGTCACTTATTTTTCCACAAGGGAAGGTAAATGCGTTATCGCCATGAAATCCTTCAAAGCATGCTCCAACATCGATACTTACGATGTCGCCTTCTTTTAAGACGCAACTTTTGCTTGGTATGCCGTGGATGACCACATTATTTACAGATATACAAGCGCTTGCAGGAAACCCACCGTAACCCAAGAATGAGGGTTTTGCTCCCATGCTTTCTATGTAGTTACGGATTATTTTGTCGATCTCGAAAGTTGTTACCCCCGGCTCGACTGCTTTTCCTGCAATTTTAAGGGCATTGGCAGAAATTCTGCCTGCTTCTTTCATAATAGAAAGTTGTTTGCTTGTTTTTAATATAATCATCTTTTACGCCTCTAATGCTTTAATAATAGCTTGAGTTGTACTATTAATATCCTTTTGATTATCTATAACACAAAGTTTACCTTTATTTTTATAGAAATCTTTAAGCGGCGCTGTTTGATCATTGTATACCCTTAAGCGCTCTTTTACAGTATCAGGGTGATCATCGCTACGTTGAACAAGGGTACCTGCGCATCTGTCGCAAATTCCATCCTTCTTAGGTTTTTTGTTAACAAGGTGGTAACTTGCTCCGCACTTCTCGCAGACACGGCGCCCGGACATTCTGCCGATAATTTCGTCAAAAGGTACTTCAATATCTATAACTTTGTCGATATCGATTCCCATATCGTCCAGAGCCTCGGCTTGAGGTATTGTTCTTGGGAAACCATCAAGAATATAACCGTTTTTACAGTCTTCATCCTGCAAACGTTCTTTGATGATACCAATTACAATTTCATCCGGAAGGAGTTTTCCTTCGTCGAGATAGCTTTTAGCTTTCTTTCCCATCTCAGAACCGCTTTTCAACGCTTCACGAATAATATTTCCTGTCGAAATTGCGGGAATGGAAAGATAATCACAAATCTTTTCAGCCTGTGTACCTTTTCCTGCTCCCGGTGCACCCAACAAAATAATTTTCATTAATTAATCCCCTCTTTACTAAAACCATTAATCTAAGAAACCTTTATAATGACGCATCATCATTTGAGATTCCATTTGTTTAACAGTTTCAAGAGCAACACCAACAAGAATTATTAAAGAAGTTCCTCCTAAAGACATATTTCTCATACCTGTTGTAGCTCCGAAGATAATCGGAAGTAAAGCTATAAAGGCTAAGAATAATGCACCAAGTAAGGTGATCTTTGAAAGAATTTTTGAAATAAATTCAGCTGTTGGTCTTCCGGGTCTGATTCCCGGAATTGTTCCATTATTTTGACGAAGATTGTTCGCCATTTCTATTGGATTATACTGTATTGTAACATAGAAGTATGCAAACATTATAATCAATAAGAAGTAAACTATAGAATATACCCATCCATCGGATGAACAAGCGTCTAGAATTGTCTTCCAAACTCCTGTTGGATTTACAAAAAGATTGATTGTATCCGGTATTGATAATATAGAACTTGCAAAAATAATAGGCATTACTCCTGCTAGACCTACTTTTATCGGAATATGGCTGCTTTGACCACCATACATTTTTCTTCCAACAACACGCTTAGCGTATTGAACAGGAATACGTCTTTCCGCATCGTTCATGAAAACGACGACTACAATAACTGCTAAGAACAAAACAACAAATAGCGGAACTAGGAAATAATATTTTCCGCTTGTAGAAGGACTCTCCATTGCTAAACGGAAGTAAGCTACAAGCTTTCCTATCATAGAAGGCATTCTTGATACGATACCTGCAAATAGTAATATAGAAATACCGTTTCCAATACCCTTTTGGTTGATTTGTTCACCAAGCCACATCATCATAGCGGTACCTGCGGTAAATACCATAATTATTGCAATTGCTGTAAAAACAGATTCCCAGCCTTTTGTGTACATAACAATAGATTTGCCTTCAAACTTGCTGTTTCTAAGATATAGATAATAACCTGTACCTTGGATAAGGCCTAAAACTACTGTCGCATATCTGGTTATAGTAGCAATTCTCTTTCTTCCCTCTTCGCCTTCTTTTGCCATCCTCTCTAAAGCAGGAATTGCAACTGTAAGTAACTGCATAATAATTGAAGCATTAATATACGGTGTTACCGACATAGCGAAAAGTGTCGCATTGGCGAAAGCACCGCCGGAAAGCGTATTTAGATAAGCAAGCATATTGCCGCTTTCATTAACACTTTCCATTAGTCCTTGCAATGCCGCAACATTTAGAAACGGTACCGGTATAACCGCACCGATTCTAAAAACAATTATTACCATTAAGGTAAATAAAATCTTTTTTCTAAGATCAGGAATCCTCCATGCGTTCTGAATTGTCTTAAACAATTAGATCACCTCTGCTTTTCCGCCAGCTGCTTCAATTTTACTTTTTGCAGATTCAGAAAAAGCAGCAGCCTTGACAGTTAATTTACGGTCTAGCTTTCCATTTCCTATAATTTTAATTCCATCATTTTCTTTTTTTATGATTCCGGCTTTGATCATAGCAGCTGAATCGATAGTTGCACCGTCTTCAAATGCATTTAATGCATTTACATTAACAGCTACTATTTTCTTAGCGAAGATATTGTTGAATCCTCTCTTTGGAATACGTCTTTGAAGAGGCATTTGACCACCTTCAAAACCAGGACGCATACCTCTGCCTGCTCTTGCTTTTTGACCTTTATGTCCTTTTCCTGCAGTTTTACCTTGGCCTGAACCATGGCCTCTTCCGATGCGCTTAGATTCTTTTCTTGAGCCAACTGCTGGTGAAAGTTCGTTCAGATTCATTTACTTGCACCTCCTTGTTTACGCTTGTTCCACCTCAACAAGGTGAATTATCTTAGATACTTTACCTTTTGTTTGCGCATTATCAGGTTGGATTCTTTCGTCACCAATTTTGTGCAAACCAAGAGCGTGGGCAGTTGCAATCTGGTCTTTTTTGCTGCCAATAAGGCTCTTTATAAGTTTAACTTTTATTTGTGCCATCTTGCTACCCTCTCATTATAATATTTCGTCTGCCGACTTGCCACGTACTGCTGCAACTTCTTCGGCTGTACGTAATTTTGATAAACCTTCTAGCGTTGCTCTAACAACATTGCATGGGTTGTTTGAACGTAAAGCTTTTGTTCTTATATCTCTTATCCCTGCTACTTCGACAACTGCACGGACAGGACCACCTGCGATAACTCCGGTACCGGGTGCTGCAGGTTTTAATAATACTTTACCTGCTCCGTAGATTCCTGTAATTTCGTGCGGAATTGTTGAACCTTTTAGAGAAACTCTTATAAGATTTTTCTTAGCTTCTTCTATACCTTTACGAATTGCATCAGGAACTTCCCCTGACTTTCCAATTCCAAAGCCTACTAGGCCTTTGCCGTCTCCTACAACGATTAAAGCAGCAAACTTAAAAATACGTCCGCCTTTAACAGTTTTGGATACACGGTTTATAGCAACTACACGTTCTTTATAATCCACATCACTTATTGAATTTGCGTCAATTCTAGCCAAAAGTATTCCTCCTTCTTTAGAACTTGAGTCCACCCTCACGAGCGCCTTCGGCCAACTCTTTGACACGGCCGTGGAATATATATCCACCACGGTCAAAAACGACCTCTTCTATGTTCTTTTCAGCAGCACGTTTTGCGATTAATTCGCCTACTTTGCGAGCTGCTTCTTTATTTCCGCCGTAACCATTTAGCTCTTTGTCTAATGTTGAAGCTGATGCTAAAGTTACACCTTTTTCATCATCGATCAATTGGGCGTAGATGTTACTTGTGGAGCGGAAAACATTTAGACGTGGGCAAGAGGATGTTCCTTGGATCTTGCCGCGTACTCTCTTATGACGGTGTAATCTGGCTTGATTTTTAGAAGCCTTATTAACCATATTTATTCACTCCTTAATTACTTCTTGCCGCCCTTGCCGGCTTTGCCTTCCTTGCGGCGGATTACTTCGTTTGCATATTTTATACCTTTACCCTTGTATGGTTCCGGTGGACGTTTTTCGCGAACTTCTGCTGCGAATTGACCTACTTTTTGCTTGTCGGCACCATGGATAATGATTTTGTTGGTTCCTTGAACTTCGATTGTTATATCATCTGTGTCAGACATAGTAACTTGATGAGAATAACCTAAGTTCATAACAAGATTTTTACCTTGTTTTTGTACACGATAACCTACGCCGTTAACTTCTAATTCCTTAGTATAACCTTTGGAAACTCCTTCGATCATATTAGCAATTAATGTACGAGTAAGACCATGTAAGGAACGGTTTTCTTTATCGTCGTTTGGACGAGTTACATTGATTATATTACCATCTATTTCAACTGAAATATTTGGATGAATTTTTTGAGTTAATGTACCTTTAGAACCTTTAACTGTTATAACACCGTCATTAAGACTAACCTCAACTCCGGCGGGAATATTTATGGGTTTTCTTCCAATTCTAGACATTACTGCACCCCCTTACCAAATAAATGCGAGAACTTCGCCACCAACGTTTTCTTTTCTTGCTTGACGGTCTGTCATAATACCTTTTGATGTCGAAATTATAGCAACACCTAAGCCTTTCATAACTTTCGGCATGTTCTCTACGTCGCTATATATACGCAAGCCCGGTTTTGAAATTCTTTTCAAACCTGTAATTGCAGATTGTTTGTTTTCATCATATTTAAGGCTGATTTTAATCATGCCTTGCTTGCCATCTTCAATAACTGTATATTTCTTGATATAACCTTCATCTAATAAAATCTTAACGATTTCTACTTTAACCTTAGATGCAGGAATCTTTACAGTTGGATGCTTTGCAGAAATTGCATTACGAATTCTTGTAAGTAAATCCGCAATTGTATCTGTTATCTGCATACTGTTTACCTCCTTTGCTAAGCTTTTACCAGCTGGCTTTTTTTACGCCCGGAATCTCGCCTTTGTAAGCAAGTTCTCTAAAGCATATACGGCAAATACCAAACTTACGAAGATAGGCATGCGGCCTGCCACAGATTTTACATCTGTTATATGCTCTTGATGAGTACTTAGGTTCTCTTGCTTGTTTAACTTTCATTGAAACTTTGGCCACAGATATACCTCCTTATTTCGCAAACGGAGCGCCCATTAGCTCTAATAGCTCTTTGGCTTCTTCGTCGGTGTTTGCGGTTGTTACAAAACAAATGTCCATTCCACGAACTTTGTCGATTTTATCATATTCGATTTCAGGGAAAATTAATTGTTCTTTAAGACCCATGTTGTAGTTACCACGGCCATCGAAAGAGTTAGGATTAATTCCTCTGAAGTCCCTAACTCTTGGAAGAGCGACATTGAATAGTCTATCTAGGAATTCATACATTCTTTCTCCTCTAAGAGTAACTTTAACGCCGATTTTAGTTCCTTCACGAAGCTTAAAGTTAGCGACAGATTTTTTAGCTCTGCAGATATAAGGTTTTTGACCTGTTATTGCCTTCATATCTGTCACTATTGAATCGATAACTTTTGAGTTATCCTTAGCTTCTCCGGCACCGACATTAATAACAATTTTCTCAAGCTTAGGAAGCTGCATAACACTTGAATAAGAGAATTTCTTCATAAGTGCAGGGCAAACTTCGTTCTTGTAAAATTCTTTTAATCTTGCCATCTTTATCCTCCTTATAGGGTTTCTCCGCATTTTTTGCAAATGCGCCCTTTTGTGCCGTCTTCAAAGATTTTGTGAGCGACACGGGTAGGTTTTGAGCAGTGAGGACATACAAGCTGTACTTTGCAAGCATATAAAGCGCCTTCAGCCTTTACTATACCGCCTTGTTCACCCATTTTTTTAGGTTTAACGTGTTTAGAAACCATATTGACTTTCTCAACGATAACCTTACCTTCTTTTGGGCTTACAGCTAATACTTTTCCTTTTTTTCCGCGTTCTTTACCGCTTAATACGATTACGGTGTCACCCGTTTTTACATGTACCTTTTTTATCATAGTGAACACCTCCATCAAAGTACTTCGGGAGCGAGACTTAGAATTTTTAGATAATCCTTATCACGTAATTCTCTCGCAACCGGCCCGAATATACGAGTACCTCTCGGGTTCTTGTCATCTTTTATTAAAACTGCTGCGTTTTCATCAAAACGGATATATGTTCCGTCTTCACGACGTACACCTTTTGCTGTACGTACTACAACTGCTTTTACTACGTCGCCTTTTTTAACAGTTCCGCCTGGTGCTGCTTTCTTAACTGAAGCAACTATAACGTCACCTATATTGGCGTACCTCCTGCCGGTACCTCCTAAAACGCGAATACACATAATTTCCTTCGCGCCGGTGTTATCGGCAACTTTGAGGTAGGTCTGCTGCTGTACCACAGTGCGTTCCTCCTTTATAAAGCCAAATAATTATTTTGCTTTTTCTATGATTTCTACTAAGCGCCATCTCTTATCCTTAGATAGAGGGCGAGTTTCCATTACACGTACCTTATCACCTATTGAACATGCGTTGTTTTCGTCATGTGCCTTTAATCTTATTGTACGTTTAATGATTTTGCTATAAAACTTATGTTTTACGCTGTTTTCTACTGCAACAACGATGGTTTTATCCATCTTATTGCTAACGACCTTACCGATTTCGGTTTTTCTCATGTTCCTATCGCTCACGTCGTATCCTCCTTCCCTTACGCGTTAACGCTGTTTTTTAATTCGTTTTCGCGAAGAATTGTTTGTACTCTTGCGATATCTTTCTTAACAGCTTTTATGCGCATAGGGTTTTCAAGCTGATTAATTGCAAGCTGGAAACGCAAGTTAAATAACTCTGCTTTAAGGTCTTTGAGCTTTGACAAAAGCTCTTCTTGTGTTAATTCTCTGATTTCTGAAGCTTTCATTATTGCTCACCACCCTTTTCTTCCCTCTTAACAAATTTACATTTAATCGGCAATTTATTAGCTGCCAATCTCATAGCTTCTCTTGCTGTTTCTTCAGGAACTCCTTCGATTTCGAACATAATGCGTCCCGGTTTAACAACTGCTACCCAATATTCCGGCGCACCTTTACCTTTACCCATACGAGTTTCAAGAGGTTTCTTTGAAACAGGTTTGTCTGGGAATATTTTTATCCAAACTTTACCGAACCTTTTGCAATAACGAGTCATTGCAACACGGGCGGATTCTATTTGGTTAGCTGTTATCCAAGTTGGCTCCAAAGCCTGAAGACCATACTCACCATTACTAACAGTATTACCGCGAGTTGCTTTACCGGTCATACGGCCTCTGTGAACTCTACGATATTTTACACGTTTTGGCAACAACATTATTTATTGCCTCCTTCCCTGTTAGCTCTGTTAGCATCACCGAGAACTTCTCCTTTGTATAACCAAACTTTTACACCGATTTTTCCGTATGTTGTATTTGCTTCTGCAAAACCATAGTCTATATCAGCGCGAATTGTCTGAAGCGGAATTGTTCCTTCATGATACTGTTCTGTTCTTGCGATTTCAGCTCCGCCTAAACGACCTGAAACCTGAGTTTTTATACCTTTTGCTCCAAATTTCATTGCACGGCCTATAACTGCTTTCATAGCTCTTCTAAAAGAAATTCTTTTCTCTAATTGTTGAGCTATTCCTTCTGCTACTAGCTGAGCATTTAAATCCGGTTGTTTAATTTCTACGATGTTGATGTGAACAGTTTTATTTAACATCTTTTCACATTCATCGCGAAGTTTATCGATCTCGCTGCCGCCTTTTCCGATTACAATGCCCGGCTTTGCACAATGAATGTGCACGCGAACTTTAGAAGCTGTACGTTCGATTTCTATTTTAGCTATACCAGCTGCATAAAGTTTCTTCTTTAGCATTTTACGGAGATTATAGTCTTCGACAAGATTGTTGCCAAAGTCTTTATCTTTTGCAAACCAGCGGGAGTCCCAATTTTTTATTACTCCTACACGAAGACCGTGTGGATTTACTTTTTGTCCCATAGTTTACCTCCCAATCAAACTATTCTTTTTCCTTTAGAACTAAGGTTACGTGTGAAGTCCTTTTTTCAATTCTAAAAGCACGACCCTGAGCTCTTGGACGAATACGCTTGAGTATCGGACCCGGACATACGAAACATTCTGCTACGTAAAGTCTGGAAACGTCCATATTATGATTATTTTCAGCATTTGCTATCGCTGATTTTAGTAATTTACTTAAATCTTCACAAGCAGCCTTTGGGGTATGCTCTAGGATAGCTTGTGCTAAGTCAACGGGTTTGTTACGAATTAAATCCAATACAACCGTTACTTTACGTGGAGAAATGCGGGCATGCTTTAAATAAGCCCTTGCTTCCATGATATACACTCCTTTCGGCTGTTATTTCTTTGTTGTTTTTGATCCGGCATGACCTTTAAAAGTTCTGGTTGGAGCGAACTCTCCTAGTTTATGACCAACCATATCTTCTGTTACATATACCGGCACGTGTTTGCGTCCGTCATGGACTGCAAATGTATGACCAACGAAATCAGGGAAAATTGTTGAGGATCTGCTCCAAGTCTTAACAATTTTCTTTTCGCCTGTCTTATTCATCTCTTGAACCCTTTTGAGCAACACAGGCTGTACAAAAGGACCCTTTTTTACGCTTCTGCCCATAATTCATAAGCTCCTTTCTGTACGCCTTATTTACCGTTTCTGCGTTTTACGATAAACTTGTCGGAATGGTTATGTTTCTTACGAGTTTTGTATCCAAGAGTTGGTTTACCCCAAGGAGTAACAGGTCCCGGACGACCGATCGGGCTCTTACCTTCACCACCACCGTGTGGGTGATCATTCGGGTTCATGACAGAACCACGAACTGTAGGTCTAAAGCCTAAGTGACGTTTACGTCCTGCTTTACCTATTTTTACATTTTCATGATCCAAGTTACCAACCTGGCCTATAGTAGCCATGCAGTTAACAGGAACATTTCTTAATTCTCCTGAAGGTAATCTAAGTAAAGCCATGTTGCCTTCCTTAGCCATTAGCTGAGCCATGTTTCCAGCAGCTCTTGCTAATTGAGCACCTTTTCCTGGGTAAAGTTCAACATTGTGGATGAATGTACCTACAGGGATATTTGCCAAAGGTAATGCGTTACCAGGTTTAATATCTGCCCCAGTACCTGCTAAGATTGGATCTCCAACCTTTAGGCCGTGAGGTGCGATGATGTATCTTTTCTCTCCGTCCTCATATTGAACTAATGCTATATTTGCTGAACGGTTAGGATCATACTCTAGAGTAAGAACCTTTCCGGGAATATCGAATTTTTGACGTTTAAAATCAATTACACGATACTTTTTACGGTTTCCGCCGCCTCTGTGACGAACGGTGATTCTTCCGTAGCTGTTACGACCTGCTTTCTTGTTAAGAGGTTCCAAAAGACTTTTCTCAGGAGCCACTTTTGAAAGGCCTGCGTAATCTAGAACCGACATATTTCTTCTTGATGGTGAAGTCGGCTTGAAATTTTTAATGGCCATTGTTTAATTCACTCTCCTCATGATGGCTTTGCGGGAATTGCCATTTCCCATAATCTGCACCTGTTTACAACAGGATTACATCATGCCCTCAAAGAACTCGATGTTTTTGCTTTCTTCAGTAAGTGTTACAACTGCTTTTTTCCAAGACGGTGTGTAACCTTCATTTCTGCCTTGACGACGTAAATGACCTCTAACATTTAGAGTATTTACTTTCTTAACTTTTACACCAAATAGTTCTTCGACTGCTTTAGCAATTTCGATTTTGTTGGCACTTTTATTAACTTCGAAAGTGTATTTTTTCATGGCTGTACCCATCATACTTTTTTCAGTTATAATTGGGCGAACAATAATATCTTGTGCTACCATTATGCATACACCTCCTCAATTTTGTTTACTGCTTCTCTAAGCACGATAATTTTATCTGCATTAAGAATGTCGTAAACGTTTAGTGTGTTGATTAGTGCAGTTTGTACACCGGAAATATTGTTTGTTGATCTGATGATTTTCTCATCTACTTCAGGAATAACAATGAGAGCTTTTCTATCAGCACCTACTGCATCTAACATATTGATGATTTTCTTTGTTTTGAACTCATCTAATTTCAAAGAATCTAGAACGATCATATCATTGCTTAATACTTTGCTTGAGAATGCAGATTTCATTGCTAATCTTCTAACCTTTTTGTTGACAGTAAAACTGTAGCTGCGAGGCTTTGGTGCAAATACAACTCCACCATGTCTCCATTGAGGTGAACGAGTTGAACCTTGCCTTGCATGACCTGTTCCCTTTTGTCTCCAAGGTTTTCTTCCGCCACCTGAAACTTCAGAACGGGTTAATGCGGATTGTGTTCCTTGACGATTATTAGCAAGATAGTTTACGACCATTTGATGCATTACAGGTACATTAGGTTCTATACCGAATACATTATCGCTTAATTCGATTTGGTCAACTTCTTTGCCTTCTATATCAAGTACTGCTACTTTAGGCATTATAATTCCTCCTTCCCTTACGCCTTAACGCTGTCACGGATTACCACTGTTCCACCATTAGGACCAGGAATAGCACCCTTGATAGCAATTAGATTGTTTTCAGCATCGACCTTAACAACTAATAGGTTTTGAACTGTTACTCTTTCAGCACCTAAGTGACCGGCCATTTTTCTGCCTTTAAACACTCTTGATGGGTCTGAACAGCAGCCCAATGATCCGCCATGGCGAGCAACCGGACCGGAACCATGGCTCTCTTTAAGCCTTCTGAAGTTCCAGCGCTTTATAACGCCTGCATATCCTTTACCTTTGCTTTTTCCCGTAACATCGATTTTATCGCCTTCGTTAAAAGCGTCTGCTTTAACGATGTCGCCTACGTTGTAAGCACTTGTATCATCAAAACGGAATTCTCTAAGAATTCTCTTTGGTGCTACATTAGCCTTGTCGAAATGACCTTTCATAGGCTTTGTTACCTTGTGAGGTTTTAGGTCGCCGAATCCCATTTGGATGGATTCATAGCCGTCGTTTTCGATTGTTTTCTTTTGAGAAACAACGCAAGGACCAGCCTCTACAACTGTAACGGGAATAACTTTTCCTTTTTCGTCGAAGATTTGGGTCATACCAATCTTCTTACCAATGATTGCTTTTTGCATAATTTACCTCCTGATAGGTTATTGGTTGGTTTTACCCAACTTGACCTCGTCTGCTTGTTCGTTAAGATTAAAGTTTAATCTCTATCTCAACACCTGCAGGGAGCTCTAGACTCATCAATGACTCAACAGTCTTGTTTGATGGTCTTAAAATATCGATAAGTCTTTTATGGGTTCTCATTTCAAATTGCTCACGGCTGTCTTTATATTTATGAACGGCACGTAATATTGTAATGATTTGTTTCTCTGTCGGTAGCGGTATAGGTCCTGAAACCGTTCCACCTGTTTTCTTTGCTGTATCAACAATCTTTTCTGCTGATTGATCTACCAACTGATGATCATAGCCCTTAAGCCTTATCCTTATTTTTTCTTTGACTGCCACTAAGATCGCCTCCTTATTGTAGTTGGCGGGCGCTTATCCTTTGCCACCCTCCCGGGTGTTTCTTGCAAAGGTATCAAAAAACCGGACTGACCTTTTGAGTCGATCCGGGTTACGTTGAAAACTTTATGAGATTTGGGCATAGTATATGCCTCTTACTCAAAAATCATATTTCAATCGCCCGGTTTAAAATCGGACATACTCCACGGAAAAACCGGCCTAAAGCCGCAACCTCCCGCTTCATCGCATAGTCTCTTGCAGTCACGCATATATTATAATACCATATGCACCCGAATATTGCAAGTATTATCTATTAGAATTTTAGATATAATTCCAATAGGTTTTTGTGAAATATAACTAATGAGTTAAATACTGAAATTTAGTGTTCTTCGTCTTCTTCATCTTCGCCATTCATCATTATTTTGGCGTTTTCCAAGGCATAATCTAATGCCATATTGATAAGTTCGTTTCGGCTTCTGCCACTTTCCCTTGCAAGCTTGTCGAAGCCTGCTTGAATTCTTCTTTCTATCCTTATAGACATAATTACATTTTCATCATCTTTTGGCATAATAATAAATTTTCTTCCCAATCTTATCACCTTATTATAGAATTTTTCCCTTATTTTTAATCAGGTACTAATCTTCATTGTCTTCATCCATCAACTTAGCATTTTTTAAAGCATATTTTAGCGCCAGATTAATAAGTTCATTCCGACTCCTGCCGCTTTCTCTGGCAAGTTTATCAAAGCCTATTTGAATGCTCTTCTCTATCCTTATAGTCATATTGACACTTTCTTCATCCCTTGGGGTAATTATAAAATCTCGTTTCAATGTTATCACCTCTATATTAATAATAGTATTGCATACAAGAGAGATATATATTATAATATCAATTGTAATTACATTATATTTGCAGTATAATTATACTGTAATCTTAATTAAAAGGAGAAAATACCATGGAAGTTCGTTGCGAAAATGATTACTGCATATATCAAAAGGATAATGTCTGCATTTTGGATAAGCTCAACATAGAATTTGGGGGAGTGTGCGGTGACTGCATACTGGTAGACATACCCGATGATAAACTCAAACAATTAAAATTACAACAGTCATAACACCTCAAATAAACCCCTATATATAGGATAGAAATTTAAATTTAAAATTTTTTAAAAAAAGGGCTTGACAAATATTTTCTGCCGTTGTATAATAAGACAAGTTGATTTTTGTTACACATTTTATCTAACTACAAATGGCGGTATAGCTCAGCTGGCTAGAGCATTCGGTTCATACCCGAAGTGTCGATGGTTCAAGTCCATTTACCGCTACC
>CAKSRC010000009.1 GCA_934486915.1 uncultured Eubacteriales bacterium | reverse complement strand
TCTTGGATATGCCCCGCCGCTTAAGCGGCGGGGCATATCTGCACTTTGATTATAAATTTGGTCATATTTTTTGTTCCAAATCAGCATAGACATTTATTTTCATTATTAAACAAAAGCGAGGTATTGGTTGTTTCCCAATACCTCGTTTAATTTACGCTCTTTTAGATTTTGTATGTTTATTTATTAACATACCTGCAGCCATTATAACTGCGAAAATAATTAAATAATATACAACTGCCATACCATGTGCATAACAAGCTGCCATAAACATAAAGATACAAGCGCATACGCCTAGACCCGGCATAATAAATCTCTTGAATGCCCCAAAAGACTTTTCTTTAACCATGAACATTACAAATATAGGTATATACATAGCATATATAGTAACTACAGGAAGTTCAGAACTATCGAAGCTAAACGGCCCAAACCATGGGTGTGGCACAAGGTTAGCACCATAGAAATATACAAGCCAAATAATGCAAAGCAAAAGACCCATTACGGATGAGTTTGCAGGCATATTTGTATGCTCATCAATTGTTGAAAAGACTTCAGGCCTTGGACCTTCTTTTCTTGCTGCTAAGGAGTATACTCCTCTTGTACAACCAAGCATTAATCCATTCAATGTACCTAGGCAAGAAATAACAACAAATACAAACATTAAGGCTCCGCCTACACTTGTAAATACGGTTGAGAAAGCAAGCCTTGCTCCTGTTTCTCCGCCTTCCATCATTACTCTGTTTTCAACTGCGCCTGCAAGGCCTACATAATACAATATGTACATTATAACTGTAAATATTGTTCCAAAGGTAAGTGCTAAAGGTAGATTTTTCTTTGCATCCTTTAGCTCTGCATTAATGCTGGTTGCTATTATCCATCCTTCATAAGCAAATGCAGAAGCAACGACAGCCGTAAACAAAGGATTTCCCGTGACATCAGCAATGACTCCTGAAGTAAAGTTTTGAACTAAAACTCCGTTATTTAATCCAACTATAACTCCTACTACTGCCATTAATATCAACGGAATAACTTTAACGACAGTTGTTGTAACTTGGAATTTACCCGCAAGCCTTGGGGATAACGTATTAAGTGCATAACTTGCTATTAATACGAGTCCCGCTATAAGCATACATTCAGGCCCTACAATACTAAATCCAAACAACACACAAATATATCTTGCAGATACCCAAGCCAATACACCCGTTAGTGTAGGATAATATATAATAGCCATAAACCAGCCTACAAAATATCCATATTTACTTCCCATAGCAGCTTCGGCATAGTCCACAACACCATTTACCTTTTCATACTTAGTCGCCATTGTAGCAAATACATATGCACAAATTACCATTATTAATCCACCAAGTACCCAGGCTAGAATTCCTGTTGGCAGATCTCCTCCTGTTGCGACTAAAATCTTCTCTGCCTTAAAAAATACGCCACTACCGATAACTATACCAACAACCATAGCTATAGCAGTTGAAAGGCCGTATCTTTTATGTAAAGTTTTTTCCATAACATACCCCTTTTACAATTTTTTATATAAATTCCATTATAATATAATTAATACTTTATTGCAACAAAAAATATTACCTATTTTATAACCATATTTAACCATACTATTTTTTAGTTTTAACTGCATTAATAAAGTCTACTCCGGCATTATGTTGATAAAATACAATCCCGCTTACATTAGCTGCCGATGCAAAATACCTATTTTGATAATAAAGTGGATAAAAAGCACACTGTTGGTTTAAAAATTCTTCCGCTTCTTTATAAAGAGAAATCTTGCTTTCTATGCTTGCATCGTATGATTGGTCTATCAACGAGTCATAGTAATTATTTTTCATATCACAAATATTTTCAGGATTATTTGTTCTAAACATTGACAAAATTCCTATAGGGTCATTTGTCTGCGATGTTATTGAAGTTATGGCAATCTGATAATCGGAAAGCAAAATTCTTTTATCTATTTCACCCTTTTTAAGCGGTTTCATGTTAAAATAATATCCTAATTTGCTGTTTAGATTTTCTATTATACAGCTAACCATAGATTTTGTCTTATCGTCATCATTACAAAGTATTGTGACCGGAGGTAATGAATCCATATTGAGTTCCTTTAGTCCTTGAGTTAGGTATCCTTTTGGATTTTCTTCCTGCTTTAGATAAAGGTTTCTTCCTGCTAAATCTCTATAATTTTTTCCGTCTATAATATCCGACTCCATTACTATATCATTAGCTATATTAGAATTATTAGGTATATTTTTTAATATATATTCCCTATCCAATGAGGTAATAAAACTTTTTCTTACTTTTAAGTTATTAAATACTTCGTCTGAGAAATTAAAACATATACCATAAGTAGTATCCTCAAAAGAAGTTATGTTATATTTCAGTTCTTTTGCCTTATCGAATTGGTCAAATGGTAATTCTCCTGCATCTACCTTGCCCTTATTTATCAAATTTATTAAATCAGAGCTATCTTCACCAATTGTGAATTCTAAAGATGCGGGGATCCTTTCCGAGTAACCTTTATATCCTTCATTTGCCAAAAGATATATCTTATTGTTATGGTCCCAGCCATACTTACTTTTTAACCTAAATGGGCCGTTACAAATAATAGTTTTTTCCTCTTGACCATATTGCCCACTAGTCGATTCAAAAAATGCTTGATTACATGGCATAGCTTCGGGCATTGCCATTAGGCGCGGGAAATCGTCGTAACTATACTCTAAATCTATTTGAAGCGTATTGGGGTCAAGTGCTTGCACTCCTAGCTTAGCATTTTCTCCATCATATATTTTTTTAGCATTTTTTATGCAAAACAGGTTTTTAGCACCCGGACACCCGGTTTCCTTTGTTACAGCTCTTTTTATTCCATAAACAAAGTCATCCGCGGTGACTCTTGTTTTATTTTTATCAGACCAAAATGTATCGTCCCTTAAATAGAAAGTAAACGAAGTGTAGTCTTCATTGTGCGAAAACTTTTCCGCCACTCCTGCTACTAATGTATTATCTTGCTGAATCCTTGTTAATCCCTCAAATATATTTGTTATAATAATTTCCGCAGAATCATTGTTCGAGACTTGGGGATCCAAACTGTTTGGGTCCTCTTCTAAATTATAATATATGGTTTGATTGGATGGATTCTTTTTTGAATTGTTGCACGAGGTAAATGAAATCATCATCAAACCCGCTAACATTATACAAATAAACTTTTTCATCATTTATCACCTTTAATTTCTGCCATAATCATATATATTTTTTATATTACTTATTAAATATGTTTTTGATTTTCCTTTGCATATTATCCTATTAAAATACTTACTGCAATCTATCTTTGAAAAGTACGAAGGTTTATCATATTTTTCGTCTAATGCTTTATAGTAATTTTTATTATCCAACGTTTCTACTATATCCCATATATGTTCATTGGAATAACATAAGTTTTCACTTTTAATATTGTTGTCTTTTCCGGAATACATTTGAACGCTTGCTTTATTGTCCTTGATTGTTAGTTTAGAGTAAGGGAAAGTATTTGCAATATTTATAGCACCCTTATGAATTGGTGCAAGATAAAGTTTTGCTTTATTGTCAAGCACTATTGCTTTATTTTGTTTCCTTAAAATTATACCTCCTGTTATATATGCACATCCACTTATTTTAAGAGGTATAAATGATCCATGATTTTCTTCAGTCCCAATAACTCCCGATTTTAAATATAGCTTACCTTCTTTTAATATGTTTATATTTTTAATTCTTCCACCATCTACTATAACTTTTCCATTAGATTCTATTGTATTATACCTAATCCTTGATGATAACTTTCCTGCAAGTATAGTTGTTTTAGACGTCTTATTCTCAGAATACACAACGCCATTTTCAGACCATTGCTCACTCTTACTTTTGAATACAGCTTCGGCATTGTCTCCAATTAAGTTTACTGCTCTTCCGCCCTTGCCTGAACCATATTCAGTCTTAACGAAAGAGTTATCATCAAAAACAACCTTTGAATTATCATAAACCTTAAATGCCGTTATTGCGGGAAATATAGATTTTTGTTTCCTCGAATTATCTATAAATACTTCATCACATAGAGTAAGGCTTGATTTATTTTTGATAGAAAATGACACGTGAGTAAGTCTTGAACTTCCCTTTATATAAAGGTCACGATTTATGTTAAATTTTTTAATAGCAAATATAGTCCCCAATTTTAAGTCTTTCCCCGAAGTTATTATAGAATCAACATTAGGATTTTTTATCGCACTTATAAATTGGATTCTATTAAATACTTCTACCTCTCTTAAATTCTTGTTTTTAGAGGTATCTTTATTAATATGCTTTTTAAAGTCCGGGCTTTTTTCTATAGCGTAACAATCAAACACTGATGATTTCCCCGTTTCAACATCATATTTATATGCAGTAAAATATAATCTATTTCCATCTATCACAATTTTAGAATATATAGGGAACTTAGCTGCACTTAAAAGATTTGTTGGTATAATTGTGGAAAGATCCTGGCGGTAGTTTTTTACTCCGCTCGTGCCCGGGACTATAAATAACGTCCCATTGGGGTCTATAGCAGTCTCATATTCCAAGCCTTGATACTTTATTATGTGAGTGTCATGTTTTACTGGTTTAGATTTATCCAAAATAGGTGTCCTTATATAAACATGGTCATGACCTGAAAGCGCAAGATCAAAGCCACCTTGCGAACAAATTTCTTCTATTTGAACCTTTATATTCTTTACATCAAGATCATCGCAATGAGGACCATTAGAATACGGAGGCTTATGGGTAAAGAGTATCTTCCACTTAGTCTTAGCATTTTGTGCAGTACTAATCGCCCAATCATACTGTTCCTTTGAAAGCTTACCACTTCCATCATCGTCATTGGTGTTTAATACGACAAACGTGGTATTCTTATAACTAAAAGAATAATATGCTCCTGATGAGGTGTCTTGTTTTGGAATATCCCCTAAGTTAAAATGAGTCAATATAGAATTTTTCCCGCCATTATCTAAGATAGCCTTTTTCACTCTTGCCTCATGATTTCCTGCAAGCGGTATTATGGAATACTTCTTCCACACATTAGAATTAAGAAGATAACTCCAATAATCCTCATTATTTCCATCATCGACAAAATCACCTAAATGAGATACAAAGTCCACATTCTTTATATTCCTTAAGGCTCCTTCAAATACATTTATAAATGTATCATAGTCGGACTTGACCATACCTTGAGAGTCTGCAAGATTAAGAAATGTAAGTACATCAGATTTAGGAGGAATAGTAAATGAATAAACATCACTAAATGAGTTATTTTCTAAGTTGCCAACCCTATACCAATAGGTTTTTCCTTCCTCAAGTCCATCAAGTTCTAAAGAAAATTTAGACTCCCTTTTGGTTTTGTGTATAGAAAGCAAACCTAAACTAAAAATAGTTTTTGGTTTCATTACCATTTGATATTCCGCATTTATAGTAATTTTATCCTTTAAGTCCTTGTCCTTTGAATATTCAAATACATTTGATTTAACACAATCACTACAAAACCACCTAAAGTTTCTCGATGTGCCGATATCATTTCCTATGGACATAGTAATTTGAAACGGTTTATTTAAGGATTCCTCATGAGAGGCATCCTCTTCAAGTGCCCCATCATCGCTAAAAAATACACCGTTAATTATATTGATTACAATTTCCCCCATGCCCTTTACGAAACTTGGGGTCATATACTCATCTACAAATTCATCTATTTCTTTATCTATATCTACACCAAACAAATTAAAAAATCCCGCTATTTGTCCATTATTGGTTTTTCTATTAAGCGTTATCCTTAATAAACCCGAATCCAACGTAAGCTTCAAATTTAGATAAAGATTTTGACTTATATTTTCAGCAATAGATGTAACTTGATCAACAATAGATCCTATTAAATCTTTAATAACATCCGCTCTTTTGAACTTACCTATTGCTTCCTTTATCCAAATAGGAGAAGACTTTTTGTCCTTATACTTCTTCATGAGCATTAATATAACAAGATCATAAAGTGTCTTTTCTCTTGACGTAAGGGGTTTATATATACCCGTTTTTGAAAGTTGATCAACTACTTCTTCTATTTTTAAATATAGGTAGCTTAAATCATCTATATATTTTTTTTGAAATTGATTTATAACATCATCTACCGCGGCAATAAGCTGAGAATCTGTAATCGTAATCTCGCTTATAACAAACGCAGCCGCACCTGTTAAATTTATTTGAATCATATTATTTCTATATTGTATAGAAGCTCTTCCAAGGCCTGAACCCAACTTTATATTCCTTGAGGCGGAAAGATGCCTTCTTATTTGTAGCAAAAAAATATCATTAAGACTCGAACCTATAAAATCTTTTTCAATATATTGTTTGAGCCCTATTTTTTGAATTTTCTTGACATGAGGGGTTATGATATTAGAAAATAAGTCTGCTATTATTGAAGACAGCAAGTCATTTCTTTCAAGTTTATTATTTTCTTTCTTTTTTGATTTTAACTTAAATCTAAACATATTCTCCCCCTTATACAAAAATATTTTAACCCTATTTATAATGAGTATCCTCACTTTTTATTATAGGCACAATTTGTATTATAATATAATTTTTTACTCTTTACAATATCTCATTACATATAATAAGTCTAAAGTTTTTTCAAGTATAAAGAACCTCCGGGATTAACCGGAGGTTCTTTATTGTAATTCATCATAGAAATTTAATGATAAAATTTATTTTATAGATAATTCATAGGGTCTACATAACTGCCGCCTGAAAGGACACCAAAGTGTAGATGTGCACCATAAGAATATCCTGTGGAACCAACAGCGGCAATTGCTTGCCCCTTAGAAACTGTTTGGCCTGCGCTGACATAAGCTGAACTGCAGTGAGCGTATAGTGTAGACATTCCGTTGCCATGGTTTATTATTACACATATACCATAGCCATCTCCGCTATCACACGCTTTGGTTACTGTACCACCATCGGCTGCTACTATTGTTTGACCATAAGCATTACCATTTGCAATATCTATACCTGAATGCATACTTCCCCATCTCATCCCAAATGGACTGCTTATAGTAGAAATTCCGGGAAGCGGCCATGCTAAAGAGCCTGTAGAAATTCCATCGCCCGACGGAGCTTTGTATGAAGGCCCAGATGGGATTTCTCTTTTTTTAGTACCTACAGTTGTTTTCTTATCAATCGGTTCTTTTATTGTATTGCGGCTAAATTCTTCTCTAGAAGTTTCAATACCGTTTACATAAGTAACTTTATCGGCACAAGCAAGAATTCCTTCTTCACCCTCTTGGGTAACATTAGAATATCCTACATATTGACTGTCATCCTCTTCTTCTACTTCTTGATATCCTATTGGTGTTTCATAATTTTCAATTTTAGAAACACTTACATTCAACAATGTTTTTTCATTTTTTATTTTTAATTGTTCATTAGGAAAAATAAGTTCATCAACAGGAGCACCGTTAATAGCATTTAAATCATCTAATGACATATTAAACTGCTCTGCAATACTTAAAGGAGTATCTCCGTCTTGTATTGTATAATAAACTTCATCCTCAACAGGAGTATTTAACTTTTCCTTTAAATTTTCCGAAGAAACCATTGTCGAAGCCGGGAAAAGTCCGCTGACTGTCTCTACTTCCTCAACAAATTTAACCTCTGCACTTTCATCATTAGTTTTTTCGTCTGACAGAACTTCATCTAACACTTCCTGTACTTTGTTGTCATCCTCAAGTACACCACAAAGTTCTCCGTCTATATAAAGGCCGGCTCCTTCTTCAATTGCACCCTTAGACTTTTGAATAATCTTATCACAAACTGCGCTTGGCGATGAATATTTGTCAGTGCTGACTGAAACCAACTTGTAAGTTGGGACAATATCTAAACTTTCATTGGAGCTTGCGATACTGTCATATACTAAACGTTGATTAACCATTTGGCTGGCCTGCTCAACAACCTTTTCATCTTTTACAGTGGCAATTTCCTGACCGTCATAAGCCAAGGCTAAACCATAATTAAGATTACTCCAATAACTTATTGTGCCAAACAAAATTGCTATAGCCGCAATAGGCAATGCAAACTGTGCAACACTAACCCATCTTTTGGGATTTTTTCTTAAGTCGTTTCTTAATACTGAGCCAAACTCCTTAATAGCTGCTTTTAACCCATTGGAGTAAGCTTTTTTAACAGGAATCATAGCTTTTATGAAACCATCTTTTTTCCTCTTAGTGTAACCTAGAATTTTTCTAATAATAAGAGAGGATTTACTGTCTACTGATTGATAGTATTTATTAGCAGCAGGACCGTACTTTTCAATAAGTTCATCCCTAATAGATAAAATCAACTTAAACAATTTTCTCTTATATTCCTTAGACCCCCTTATTAGAAAAGTCCCTATCCTAATAATATAATTCCTTGACGCTTCAAGAATTTTCGTTCTCAGCACACCTACATTTTCTAATGATGAATCAACTATCTCATAAAACTTCTTTGCTCGATTGTTCTTATGAATAAATTCAATGAACCTAATTCTTGATATGTTAATAACTTTTCTAATTTTCGAATTCAATAAATATAAATAACAACTCATAGTTTCTTTTAAGTCCTGAGCTGATTTTTTCCCCTGTCTGTTTTGGTTTAGATTTAGTCTAAACACAACATACACGTCCTTTCGATTAAAGCAATTATAACCAATAGTTAGATTGTAAAAAATCAAACCATAAATATTATTATATCAAATAATTACACTTTTTCAAGCCCTAAAACCAATATTTGTTCATCATACATATTTTCAAAGAATTAATTACAAGTATATTTATAGCAAATTAACTATAGATATACTTATTATCATAAATATTGCTATCAATAAATTGATTTAAAACATCCTTTCTTTTATTAAAAATTACTATAGGTCAACTTTTGAGTATAATATTTGGTCATTTTGACTAATATAACCATAATTAGGAAATACTAATAAATAAGATCAACATATTTAAAACTCTAAACATGTTGATCTCCGTTTTTCATATCAAACTTAAAATAAATGCCAAAGACAAATCATTTTTCATTCTGCCAAATTGCCGTTGAACCGCTCGCAAGAGCCATACCACTTTCAGTAACCGGCAAACCTATCTCCGAGCAGGATACAAATCCGCCTTTTTTGCTTTTAATTACCGCACCTAAAAGGTATTCCATAACTGACGGCGAAAGCCCTGTGGTGTAAGAATTTAATATAAAAAATAGGGCATTATCTGAAAGAAGTTCGCTGCAAAGCTGCACAAAATCAAAGAGTTCTTCTTCCAGTTTCCAAATTTCGCCCGAAGGTCCCCTGCCGTAAGATGGTGGATCCATTATTATACCATCATATTTGTTGCCGCGCCTTATTTCTCGTTTAACAAATTTAATGCAATCGTCGACAATCCATCTAATGGGCTTATCCCTTAACCCAGAAGCTACTGCATTTTCTTTTGCCCAAAGCACCATGCCTTTGGAAGCATCAACATGGCATACCTCCGCTCCTGCTGAGGCCGCTGCCAGTGTTGCTGCTCCTGTATAAGCAAATAAGTTAAGAACCTTTACTTTTCTTTTTGCGCTTTTAATTTTATTTTTACTGAATTCCCAGTTAACTGCCTGTTCCGGAAACACTCCCGTATGCTTAAAGCCCATAGTTTTAAGCCTTAAAACCATATCGTCATATTTTATGCTCCATACATCAGGAACTTTTTTCAACATTTCCCATTTTCCTCCACCATTCTTTGAACGATGGTATCTTGCATGGGCGTTATTCCAAAGAGGGTTTGTTTTAGGGGTTTTCCAAATAATTTGAGGGTCGGGTCTTATTAAAATTATATTTCCAAAACGTTCAAGTCTTTCAGAATCTGATGCATCTATAAGCTCGTAATCATTCCACTTTGCAATTCTCAATTTACTTCTCCAATCTTTATTTAAGAAAGCCTTTGCCTTATAATATCGGCAACTTCATTAGCCAATTTTTCTATTCTATTATAATTTTCACCCTCAAGCATTACTCTAATTAGAGGTTCTGTCCCGGAAGCCCTTACAACTATTCTTCCTTTATCTTCCAAAATATTTTTGACATCTTCAATTTTTTCTTTAATTGTTGAATCAGTGTAAAATCTAATCTTACCCTCAGCAGATATCTTAACATTTACCATAACTTGAGGATATCTCGACATTAAAGTAGCAATACTCGAAAGTTTTGCATTTCTTCTATTAAGCAGGCTTAAAAGTTGAGCAGCCGTAAGCTGACCATCTCCTGTTGTTGCAAAATCCAAAAAGATAACATGGCCTGATTGTTCTCCGCCAAAATTGTATCCTTCTCTTAGCATACATTCAAGTACATATCTATCGCCTACTTTAGTTGAAACAAACTTCATGTTATTTTCATTACAAAAGCGAGTAAATCCCATGTTTGTCATAATAGTTCCAACAACGGCATCCTTAGCAAGTTTTCCCCTTGACTTTAAATCCGCAGCACATATAGCCATTACAAAGTCTCCGTCTACCAAGCATCCATTTTCATCTACCATAAGGCATCTATCGGCATCTCCGTCAAAAGCAACACCCGCATCAAATTCATTTTCTTTAACATATCTCATAAGCTCATCCATATGAGTAGATCCGCACTCATAATTTATGTTAGTACCGTTTGGTTTATCAAAAAGCATAAAACACTCGGCACCAAGCTCAGTGAATAATTCTTTAGCTGTCCTTGATGCAGAACCATTGGAACAGTCTATAGCAAGCTTCATGCCATGCAAACTAAAAGGTACTGTAGCCTTTACATGATCTATATAATCTCTTGCTGCATTTAGTGCGTAGGATACCTTTCCTATGTCAGCTCCTGTTTTAAGCTCTAGAGTTTTTGCTTTATCTAAAACTATAGCCTCTATTTCCTCTTCCAATATGTCAGGAAGTTTATATCCATCCCCACTAAAAATTTTTATTCCGTTAAACTCATGAGGGTTGTGTGAAGCTGATATCATAATACCCGCATCGGCTTTATATTTACCAACCAAAAACGCAACTGCGGGTGTTGGTATAACCCCTAAACTAACTACATCTGCACCAACAGAACAAAGCCCTGCAGTCAACGCTCCCTCAAGCATATCAGAGGAAAGTCTTGTATCCTTTCCTATAAGTATCTTGGGCCTTTTATGTGCGGAATCTATCAAAACCGCTGCTGCGGCTCTGCCTATCTCCATAGCAAGCTCGCAAGTTAACTCAGAATTAGCTATTCCCCTTGCTCCATCTGTTCCAAATAATCTTCCCATATATAAATCTCCTTATTGTCATCATATAAATTCACTTAAAAATCAATATTATTATTTTTAAGTATTTTCATTATTGTCTAAGTTAAGGTGTTGACACGCAAGGCGTGTAACCATTCTGCCTCTTGGAGTTCTTGTCAAAAAACCTATTTGCATCAAATATGGTTCATATACATCCTCAATCGTAACGGCCTCTTCTCCTATTGAAGCTGCTAATGTTTCAAGGCCGACAGGACCGCCACCATAATATTTTATCATCGTTTCAAGCATTCTTCTATCATTGGAGTCAAGCCCCAATTCATCAATTTCAAGCCTATCAAGAGAGGCTCTTGCTATATTTAAGTCAATACGCCCTCCACTTATAACTTGAGCAAAGTCTCTCACTCTTTTGAGCATTCTATTGACAATTCTAGGGGTTCCCCTAGATCTTGATGCTATTTCCAAAGCTCCGTCATCATCTATGTCAATCCCTAAAATGCCGGCACTTCTCTTAACTATCCTTGCAAGCTCCTCAGGACTATACATTTCAAGCCTTAAAACGACCCCAAACCTGTCTCTAAGCGGCGCAGAAAGCTGACCTGCCCTTGTCGTTGCCCCTACCAGCGTAAACCTTGGAAGCGGCAAATGGTACGACGTAGCCATTTGACCTTTACCTGTTATAATGTCTATTGAAAAATCCTCCATAGCAGGGTAAAGTATTTCTTCAACACTCCTTGAGAGCCTATGAATTTCGTCAATAAACAAAACATCTCCCTCACTTAAATTAGTAAGCAAAGCGGCAAGGTCCCCCGGCTTTTCTATTGCAGGGCCTGAAGTTATCCTTATGTTAACTCCCATTTCATTGGCTATAATACCGGCCAAAGTTGTCTTTCCTAACCCCGGCGGACCATATAAAAGCACATGATCCAAAGATTCTCTCCTAATTTTTGCGGCCTCTATGAAAACCTTAAGATTCTCTTTTACCTTATCTTGGCCTATATATTCATCCATCAAGGACGGTCTTAAAGGATTTTCAATATCGGTATCCTCTGGGATTTCATCGGGACCTACAAGCCTATTTTCAAAATCAAACTCCATAAATTACTTGCCTCCCGCCATTGCTCTAAGAGAAAGTCGAATTAATTCTTCGACGGGGAGTGAACTGTCAAATTTTGCGACAACTGCCGCAGCATCTGCCGGTGTATACCCCAAAACGCCAAGGGCATTTATAGCCTCTCCCACATTATTATTAGTAATATTGGCACCCGCATAAACTTTTGAGCTTAAGTTGCTTTGTACCTCTTTATTTTTAAGTTTGTCCTTTAGTTCTAAGATAATCCTTTGAGCAAGCTTATTACCAACGCCCGGAGCTATAGTAAGCGTCTTGCTGTCTGAAGAGGCTATCGCCATCGCCACTTGTTCACTCGAAAGGCTTGAAAGTATCCCTAAGCCAACCTTTGCCCCAACGCCGGAAACGGAAATAAGCATTTTAAAACATGAAAGCTCATTTTGATCTATAAAACCAAATAAGTCAACCGCATCTTCCCTTACGCTCATATAGGTATATAGGGTAACCTCCTCGCCAATATCAACAAGACCTCTTTGAGTATTCATAGTAGTAAAGCATTTATATCCTACCCCTGCGCACTCAACTACAGCGAAGCTAGGTTCTTTATATATCAACTTTCCTCTTAAACTATATAACATTTCTTTCTATCCTTCTTTTTATTAGGTTCATTCTAAGATTTGTCCCCGCAGCATTTGCATGGCATATTGCTATTGCCAATGCATCCGCAGTATCATCAGGTTTTGGTACTTCTTTTAGGTTTAAAAGTCTTGTGGTCATTTGCATAACCTGCTTTTTTTTGGCTTTGCCAAAGCCGGTCACGACCGTCTTTACCTGCAAAGGCGTATATTCAAAAATAGGTACCCCCGCTTTCTTGGCAGCTAATAGGATAACTCCTCTTGCTTCGGCCACATTTATCGCAGTTTTTTGATTGTTTTGAAAGTAAAGTTTCTCTATAGACATCACATCAGGCTTGCAACTTTCAAGCATTTTTACCATCGAATCATATATAATCTCAAGCCTTAACGCAAAGTCCTGCTCGGGATAAGTAAAGATAGCGCCGTGGCCTAAATCTCTATATTTACCGTTTGCAAATTCAATAGCCCCATAGCCTACAATAGCATAGCCGGGGTCAATTCCTAAAATAACCATAATTATCTCCTAATTAGCTAATAGAACATAATTGCCCATAATATTTATCAGTATACCACACATGCTTTTTCCATTCAAGTTTAAAATATTAGGTCATCCATTAAACTTAAAATATCTCATATTCATACACGCTTATTGTTAAATTCACCTTTTATTTTAAAAAATTTTCAAATATTGCCCTTAAAAGGGCTAAAAATGCCTCTTATGGTCGGATATATGTATATACATTTTAAAAGAGAGATCTCTTAAGTTAAAATAGGAAAGGATAGGTTATATGTACAAAGGAATAGACGTATCTATGTGGCAAAAAGACATAGATTGGCAAAAAGTAAAGAAAGATTCAATTGATTTTGTCATTATTCGTACAGGATTTGGCAGAAATGAATGTAATCAAGAGGACCCATATTTCAAGAAAAATATTCAAGGTGCAAAAAATGCAGGTTTAAAGGTAGGAGTCTACCATTACTCTTATGCACAAAGTGCAGAGGACGCAGTAAAAGAAGCTGATTTCTGCTTATCTATATTAAATGGTGAAAAACTCGACCTGCCAATATACTTTGATATAGAGGATGACTCAATATCAAATAAAAATGATAATGAAACTAGAACCCAAATGTGCATCGACTTTTGTTCAAGAATAGAACAAGCAGGATATTGGGCGGGTGTATATGCCAATAAAAATTGGTTTGATAATTATTTAAATTACGACAAACTAAAAATGCGATATACCCTATGGCTTGCTCACTACGATATAGATAAGCCCTCACTTGAATGTGATGTTTGGCAATACTCTTCAAGTGGAAAAGTAGACGGCATAGAGGGAAATGTTGATATGAACTATATGTATCGCAATTTATTTGAAGAAATAGAAAACGGCAAGTCAAATGTAAAAACACATAACAGCGATGACACATTTGATACATATACTGTAACTGCAGGCGATACATTAAGTGGAATCGCCATGAAGTACGGTACAAGCTATGCCTATTTAGCCAACATAAACTCTATATCGAACCCTAATACAATATATACGGGTCAAGTTATAAAGGTACCCCACCAAATAATTAACAACAATAAATTATTGTACAAGGTTCAAAGCGGGGACACACTATGGTCAATCGCCGAACTTTTACTTGGAAACGGACTTAGATACAATGAAATAAAAATATTAAACGGGCTTACAAGTGATACGATCTACCCCGGCCAAAGTTTAAAGATTCCAAATTGAGGTGAACTTTATGAACATTCTAAATCACACCTTAAATTGGCTTCAAACAAGCCCACTAATGTTAAGCTTAATATCTCTTATACTAATAGATATAATATTAGGTTCTGCAAGAGCCATAATAGATAAAAGATTTAATTCAAGCATTGGCAAAAAGGGAATTATAATGAAGATTGCTATGATTTTAGTAGCATGCTGCAGTGTCTTGATTGATTATGCCCTTGATATAAATTTTCTCTTCTTGATTCCTGAAGAAGTATCCAAGACCTTAAACCTTGGTGAGCCCGGCCTATGTGAGATAATTATATTAAGCCAAAGCCTTTATGAGCTCACAAGCATTTGTAAGCACTGGTCATTGTTAGGTTTGCCGGGAGCCTCCAAATTAGAAAAAATCCTTAAAAAATTTACTGATGAAATAAGCTAAAATAATAAGGTAAATTTAAATAATCAGCCTGCATCCCATATTTCTCCTTTAAATAACGGGAAATGCAGGCTGATTATTTTTTATCTAAATTACAATGCTCGAAAAGAAATCAAAATATTATCCATTTATTGCTTTGCAACGGTTGTCTTTTACCGCTAATTTATATATAATAATAGTTATATATTTTTTTAGCGATAATAGATTCACTTTTGTGTTTCAATTAAAAATTGGAGGTTTTGATATATGTTAGAAATAGCTCAAAAAATAGCTCAAAAAAAAGAAGAGTTTCTAAATATCATTAAAGATGCGAATTCGATAAACAAAGTACAAGAAATCAACAGCAAATATCTAAAAAACGGAGTAAAAGAGCTTTACGCCCTTTTAAAAGAAGTCGCACCTGAAAATAAAAAAGAGGCAGGAAAATTAATAAATGATTTTAAATGCTTCTTGACTTCCTCTATAGAAGATCTCAAGTCTAAGAATTGTGTTACTAATGAAACCTTAAAATATGACCATACCATTGTAAAACATAATATCCAACTTGGTGCATCCCACCCGCTTATAAAGCTTTATAAAAAGATGGAACGTCTATTTTTAAATATGGGATTTTCAGTTGTACAAGGCCCTGAAGTAGAGCTTGATAAAAACAACTTTGAAAAACTAAATATGCCGGCTCATCACCCTGCAAGAGATATGCAAGATACATTCTATATTTCATCCCCTACAACTCTTTTAAGATCTCATACATCTTGCGTACAAATAAGATCAATGGAGAAAAGTAAACCTCCAATCCAAATCATCTCGCCGGGTACAGTGTATAGAGTTGACGATATAGATCCTCAACACACACCTATGTTCTATCAAGTTGAAGGATTAATGATAGGTGAAGATATATCATTTGCCAACTTAAAAATGATATTGACAACCTTATTAAAAGAAGTATTTGGTGAAGAAATAAAAGTAAGATTTAGACCTTCTTATTATCCATACACAGAGCCAAGCGCAGCTATAGATATGTCCTGTACTGAGTGCGGTCAAAAGGGCTGCAGGACTTGCAACAATTCCGGCTGGATTACCGTATTGGGAGCAGGAATGGTTCACCCCAATGTTTTAGAGGGTGTAGGCTACGACAGTGAAAAATACACGGGCTTTGCATTTGGTCTTGGACTTAATAGATTAGCTTTGCTATATTACGGTTTGGGCGAAATAAGAAAAATCTATGAAAATGACATAAGTCTATGGAGTCAACTATAAGGAGGATATATATATGTTCAAATTTTCATTCAACTGGCTACAAAGAATTCATCATAAAGAATTAAGCTTAAAAGAAGTTCTCGATATACTTGAACTTCAAGGCTTTGAAGTAAAATCAATGCAGGATTATAACAATGACAAGGTTATAATGGTCGAAGTAAAGGCAAATAGACCGGATTTCTTATGTCATCGTGGAGTTTTAAGAGAAATCTTAGCATTTAAAGGTGAAAAGGATATCGAAATACCTGATTCAAATATCAATATAAAACCTTCAAACAAAGACTTTCCTATTAATATAAACATACAAGGTCCTGAAGTATGCAAACGCTTTACTGCAATGATAATTAGAAACATTAATAATAATGTTGAAACTCCTTCTTATATAAAAGAGTCTCTTGAAGCTCTTGGAGTAAACTGCATCAATCCCGTAGTAGATATCGCAAACTATGTTATGCTTGAATACAATCAACCAATGCATAGCTATGATATCGACAAAGTCTCGGGCAATCAAATAAATGTCTCTTTGAGTGGAGAAAAAAGGGCAATAACAACCTTGGCTCAAACTAAGTCTGAAATCGAAAGCAATGACATAGTAATAGCCGACAATGAAAAGGTACTTTGTGTTGCAGGAATTATTGGCGAAAACAGTTCAAGAGTAGAAGAAAACACTAAAAATATTATGCTTGAATCTGCTATATTCGATGAAGTTAAGGTAAGACTTTCTTCTAGAAGACTTAAGATTTCAACACCTTCTTCATTTAGATTTGAAAGAGGCGTCGATGTTAAAAGTACTGAAACCATTATGCTTAAATGCGCTGAACTAATAAAAGAAATATGTGGCGGCGACATTGAACCTGTTTCATTTGATTATTATCCCAATAGCCAACAAAGCAATATTATTCCGACTAGGGTCTCAAGGACCAACAAAATTTTAGGAACAAACCTAACCCAAAAAGAAATAATAGATTTGCTTGAAAAATATTATTTCATATGCAAAATCCAAGACGAAGATGTCATCAATGTTGAATACAAAAGCTATCGTTTAGATCTTGAAAAAGAGATAAATATCATAGAAGAAATAGCAAGAATATATGGATATCACAACATAACCCCCAAAATGCCTAAAATAGAAATTGGGTTTACCAAAAATGAAACATGGGAAAACATGGATCAAATAAGAAATATCCTTGTAGGTCTTGGTTTCTTTGAAGTAATCACATATTCATTCATACCATCCAACACAATGAAAACTATGGGTCTTGAAAAAGGCCATAGACTCTATTCAGACCTAGTAATACAAAATCCAATTTCACAAAGCTATTCACTAATGCGCCCTACGATGCTCTATTCTCTTGCAGACAGTCTTGCATATAACTATTCAAGAAATAATTACGACCTAGCACTGTTTGAACTTGGAAGGACATATTTCAAGGACAGCTCTTTTGATACTGGCGTTATAGAAAAAGATACTTTGGCTATGATTACCACAGGATCAAGGCTAAGAAGAGGATTTGGAATTAACAAAGACATAAAGTATTCATACTACGATATGTTAAATTACATCGACGTCTTGCTAAAAGAGTTCGGACTTGATTATACAATTGAACAAAATGATTATCCATTCTTTGTAGAGTCAACAGGCTGTGATATAAAACTAAACGGCAAAACTATAGGTATTATCGGCGAAGTCGATAAGAAGGCTATTAAAAATGTCCAAAACTCAAAGCTTTTAAGAGATGGCATATTCTTTTGTGAAATTTATCTTGAGAATATTAAAAGGCAAAACAAGCGTCTTCGTTATGAATCCAAGTTTCCACCTGTCACAAGGCAGTATAATTTCCTATATAACAAAAATATAGAATCTCAAAGTATTATCGATGTAATAAAGAGTTCAAGTGACATTGTAAAATCCGTCACAGTTGAGGACATATACACTGATAAGCTCATGCCTAAAGAGCTCCATGCAGTTTTATTTGAGGTCACATACTCAAGCAAGGAAGAAACCCTAAGTTCTCAATCAATAGAAAATGTAGAAAATACATTCATTCCAAAATTAAAAAATGATATGAATGTTGTATTTAGATAATTACTAATAAAAAAAGCTCGGCAATATTATTTGCTGAGCTTTTTGTCATTTATTATAACCCTAACGCTTGTTTAAGAGCTTCTACCCTATCAATCTTTTCCCAAGCTACATTTAGGTCTTCTCTACCCATATGGCCATATGCCGCTAAATTACGGTAAATCGGTTTTCTTAATCCAAGATCTCTTATTATAGATGCAGGACGCAAGTCAAATACCTTATTTACAGCTTCTACTAAAGCTTCTTCACTTATTTTAGAGGTTCCAAAGGTATCTATCATAATTGAAACAGGTTTGGATACCCCTATAGCGTAAGCTAGTTGTACCTCACATTTTTTAGCAATACCAGCTGCAACTATATTCTTTGCAACATATCTTGCGGCATATGCTGCAGACCTGTCTACCTTTGTAGGATCTTTTCCGGAAAAAGCTCCACCGCCGTGCCTTGAATATCCGCCGTATGTGTCGACAATAATTTTTCTTCCTGTAAGGCCACTGTCTCCAACAGGTCCGCCGATTACAAATCTTCCTGTCGGGTTAATAAATATCTTTGTATCATCATCAATTAAGTTATGATCTATAGTTTGATCTATAACATACTTTTTAAGGTCTTCCCTAATTTGCTCAAGACCTACTTTTTCATCATGTTGAGTAGAAATAACTATTGTATCTATTCTTTTAACTGTATTGTCGTCATATTCAACCGTAACTTGAGTTTTTCCATCAGGCCTTAAATAATTAAGCGTACCGTCTTTTCTAACCTCTGTAAGGCGCTTGGCAAGCTTATGAGCAAGTGAAATTGATATAGGCATAAGCTCTTTAGTTTCGTCACACGCAAAACCAAACATCATACCTTGATCTCCTGCGCCGATTTGTGCTTCTTCTTCAACTTGTCCCTCTTTAGCCTCCAAGGACTTATTTACTCCTAAGGCAATGTCCGGTGATTGAGCATCGATAGATGTAATCACAGCACAAGTATTGCCGTTAAACCCTGCTTCAGGTGTATCGTAGCCTATAGAACAAATAACATCTCTTGCTACTGAAGCAATGTCTACATAGCATTCAGTAGATATTTCACCCATAACGTGTACCATACCTGTTGTAGCGGTAACCTCACAAGCTACATGTGCATTAGGGTCATTTTTCAAAATTTCATCTAATATCGCATCTGAAATTTGGTCACATAACTTATCCGGGTGCCCTTCTGTTACTGATTCCGATGTAAAAAAGTGTTTTGCCATTTATATTCCTCCAAAAATAACTATACTAAGAACAATTCCCCTTTAAGCTAATAAAACCAAAAATCTCGACTAAAATAAAAATACGCCCGAATTTAACCGGACGAAATTAAAGTTTCCTCATCTTCCGGTAATACCGCAGAATTTAGCACCTTGATGTATCAGGTTGCCGGGCTTCAACGGGTCTGTTCCCTCCGCCACTCTTGATAAGGGTATTTATTCTTTGTATAATATTTTATCATATTTTTTCAAAATAGTATAGATGTAAATTTATATGATCTTATGTAGATTTAAATCCTATTTTGTGTGCATACTGCTACTTTATTTAAACTATAACTAAAAAGAGTCCGGTTAATTACACCGGACACTCTAATTATGATATAAAATCGTATTCTAATTAGTCCTCTTGTGATGGAGCCCCAACAGGACAAACATCAGCACAAGCTCCGCATTCAATGCAAAGTTCAGGATCAATTACGTATTTTCCATCACCTTCAGAAATAGCATTTACTGGACACTCAGCTGCACAAGCACCGCAAGAAATGCATTCATCGGAAATTTTGTATGCCATAAGTTATGACACCTCCTTTATCTATATTATATATTCTATCATGCCAATAAAAAATTGCAAGCTATTTTCACGATATTCCTTGTATTTTAAAAAATAATTATATATTTTTGTCTCTATTTCAGTTTATAAACTTTATAAATAATTTATGACTAAAATATCAACTGCATTTTTCATATTTTTTAAAAAAGTCACACATACTGTTTATTGTTTTTATTGATTCTTCACTTTCAGGGTCTATTATAGAAAAAACGTGCTTAAGATTTTTGTTCCCGCATTTGCACCAATCCATTAATTGATGTTCTATACCCTTTTTTTCAAGTATATTAGCAATCTTTATCACTTGCCTTCTAATCAATAAATCACCAGAACAAGTAACTAAAAAAGTAGGTGGCATCGTTCCTAAGGTAAGAAGTTTATCAAAGTTTACATAGTCGCTCCATGTGCTGGATTTATATGAAACGCCTAAACATCGTTTAGTATAAATGCTCATGGGCAATTTTTCATCCATAAAACCAACAGGTGATATAAGTGCAACCGCATTAAATTTAATATCAAAGTCCACTACCTCAAATATTTTTCTAAGCTCTTTGCTTGTCGATAAAACGCTTATAAAAGCGCAAAGTTGACCACCGGCCGAATCACCAGTAATGTAAATATTATTCTTATCACATGGAAATTCATCAAGATAATCTCTAATCCACATAAGAGCATTAGCAACATCCGCAAGCTGGTCATTCATCGCGGCTTGCGGAAACAAGCGATAGTTTAAGTTAAACACAACATATCCGCATTTGGCAAGATGGAGACAATAATTTTTATTTATTTCCTTGTCGCCATACATCCATCCCCCACCATGTATATCTATTATGACAGGGAGTAATTTTTTATCACCATAATTTTCAGGATAATATACATCAAGCCTATGTTGCCACGTTTCATCATCAATATACTGTTTATCATTTACTTGCACAAGACCCTTTGGATATATTGGCTCTTTCTTACTGTCCTTATTTTGAATTAACCTCCAAAACAAAACAAAAATTCGGGATAGCTTAGTTATATGCTTATTATCATTATTGCTCTTTTCTAGCTCTTTCATAGAAAAAAGTACCTTCTTCTAAAGCTTCTTCTATTGAAATTTTTCCCATTGCTAAATCCTGCACCTTCATAAGCATTATATTAGCCTGGTATACGAATATATCTAATGATCTTGCAAATAAATCCCTGTCAATTTTCTCATTGGCTGAAAGATATAATGAATATTTTATACATACAGCGTCTTCAAAATTAAGGATGTTTCCAATCATGAATTTTTCATTTTGTTTTTGTATAAACTCATTTATTATATCTATTTTATCTTTTGGTATAACATCAGAAATGCACATATAAAATTGTATAAATAGGGTTGAATAGTCTTCAATTACCAAGGGCAATAAATTACAAGTTAGGATAATATCATCCCCAACTGCGTCTTGATCAATTGTTATGGCCATAGTTGGTATTTTGTACTTTTCTATATCAAGGACATTAGTCTTGTAATTAAACTCGCTGCAAATCTCCTTGATTTCATCCATTTTTTCATTTATATATTCTATCATACTGTTTGGCATAATAAAGCACTCCTTTAAATTTTATAATAAATATCCGTGTTCACCAAAATCTTCTTTTAATAGAGTTTTTCCTTGTTTGGTAAGTTCATATTTAATAGCTTGTATTATATGTTTCATTCTAAGCTTTTTATCGGATTTTGCGGCTAAAAACGCCGCTGTTACTGCTATATTTTTTATGTTACCACCAGAAATTTCAAATTGATTTGCAAGATAATCAAAATCAATATCCTTATCAAGCGGCACTTCCTTTGGAAACATAGTCATCCATATTTGTTTCCTTGACGGTACATCAGGGAATGGAAAATGGACTACATAACTTATACGCCTAAAAAAAGCCTGATCAATATTTTCAAGATAGTTAGTTGTCATTATTGTAATACCATCATACTCTTCCATCTTTTGAAGCAAATACGAAGTCTCCAAGTTTGCATTTTTGTCATGTGAGTCCTTAACTTCAGTTCTTTTTCCAAGAAGAGCATCCGTTTCGTCAAAAAATAGTATAACATTGCTTTTTTTTGCCTCATTAAAAAGTTCGCCCAAGTTTTTTTCCGTCTCGCCTATATACTTAGAAACAACTTGGGAAAGGTCTACCTTATATATCTCTATATTAAGTTCATTTCCAATAACTTGGGCTGCCATAGTTTTACCTGTACCCGGAGGTCCGGCAAAAAGCATACTTACCCCTCTGCCATATGCAAGCCTTTTATTAAATCCCCATTTATCGTAAACTATATGCTTATATTTTATTTGATCGCAAGCGTTTTTTAGTACCTCTTTTTCTCTATCTGCCAAAATAAGCTGATCCCAATTATACCTTGCATATATCAATGTACTTTTTTTGCTTAAGTCGGATATTATTTGATTATAAGCACAATCGTATAATTCCTTTCTGGTAATAGGTTGCTTATTGTGCCATAAAGAAAGGTTTTTGGCATCCCTTTGAGTTCCAATGATTTGCGCTGGTGTAAAAGTAAACTTATTGGCCATCTCAAATGCTTCTACTTTTTCCCTTAGTTGAATATTTTCAAGACAACTCTCCCATAAAGTTATACTTTCATCCTTGTTGGGATAATCAACCGTAACATTGAGCCATAAATAATTATCAACAATTTTTCTTTCTCTTATAGGTTTTTTGGCAGTTATAAATATGACATTAGAAAATTTCTCACAAGTATTTAAAAGTATTTCGATTGCTTTATCCGAATCTGCACCCTCTAGGGCAGTCAACTCGTCAAAGTTTGAAAAACATATTGCCCCTCTTGTTAATAAGACCTCTCGACATGCTGTAAGAATCGACTTGTAAAACTCTTTTCCATCTCTTAAATTAAGTTTAGATATATCAACTAAAATTAGGGCGACACCTAAAAGTTCAGCACATCTTTTAATTTGCGTTTTTTTCCCTATTCCATCAGGCCCGTTTACACATACGTATAACGACTCATTATCCTCATAAGAATATACTAACTCTTTAAGTTGAGAAGCTATATTCTCCTTAATAGGTAGTTCAGGGCCAAAGCCGGGTATAATCGATTCTACTCCATTTAAATTTAGAGGTTCCATACCATTGGTCATAATGAATGATAAAATTCTTGGCGAAATTACATTATCTTCCACCTCAAAACATAGAGATACCATTTTTTCCAATAAGGAATGTTTAATAGTATAAAAATCATTTATTTCTGATGTATCTTCAACGAAGTAATATACCTTTAATATTAAATCTATGTCAGGGTATGTCTTTTCAGGATCATTTTGAAGCAGTGCAAAAGTTTTCTTATATCTATTATCTATTTGACCTAGCATACTCATCAAAAGCGTAAAATACTCAAGATCATTCAGTTTATATAAATGCCTTACATATTCAAGCATAAACATATTACCATCTTTAAATGTCTCTTCTGCTCTTGATTTTATAAAGAATCTTGCTTTTATAAGCTCTTGCCTCATAAAATCCCGATTTCTGCTGAACTGATTATATAGCTCCTCATCTTCATCATCCTGCTGATGCAATTCCCTAATCGGGGGAGCTGAACATTCTATATAATGCAGTAATATGATTTCTACTTGATTTAATGATTCAGTAATAAATTCATTATAACTGCTGTATTTTTTTCCAAAAAAATCATTATCAAAAAATTTATCGAAAAGTTCTTTTATTTGTCTCTCCCCCTATTTTTTAAATGTTATCAATTATGGTATTAAGACATTTTGTTGACCTGGATTGTTAATACTTATTACCCCTCCCCAGTTGCACATAAGCTTTGAAGAGTTGTTAAGAGCAGGTTTTCCTCCCACCATAACTTGTGGGCTTCCCGGCGCCCAAGGTGCTGATATCACAGGTACACATGGCATTGGAGTGAGCACACCCAAAGCTGCTGCGGTAGCTGAGGCAACTGTTGGGTTTGCCATAGATTGGCACATGCCAAATGGTAAAACATTTACCATTGGTTTATTATCCATTATATTTGCAGCCGGCATACTTCCGGTCATAGTCCTATTGGTTGGCAAGACCATCAAAGAAGATGGAGCCATTCCAAAGGAACACTGACACATAGCCCCTGCACAAACCAAATTTCCCATTACAATTCCTCCTATTACTTAATCTCTAGTTCTACTTGAGCCTTGCTCCTGCTTATGTCCACGACTACATTTGTAGTCTTTTTATCTATAGTCAAGGCCAGTTCAATTTCATCCTTTAGACAGAATATTGGATTAATCACAAACAAAATTCTTCCCTTATTGTCAGTTTTCATTTCCCAATATGGGCTTAGCAAACCGCCCTCATTTATCTTCGACTTATATGTGGTAGATAAAACATATGATTTGTTTATATGGTCGTAAGACGAAAAGCAAATATTGGTATTAGCTTTTTTATCGTATGTATAATTTTGATATAAAAGTCTTGCGTCAAAATCGCAATTAAGTTTTAGTAAATTTGAACCCTTAGCAATGGGTTCTATTACTCTTAAATATGGATTTCTTGTATTTATTTTTATTGTTACATCTTTATTTGGGATAATTTCACCTTTTCGTTTTAATGTGAATATTATACGGTTCATAAATGATGTATCGTAATTATCTACATCATACTGCATGATTACAGTCCTAATAACGGGCTGGACATCACCAATTTCGACATCATACTCCTTAGTTATAAAACCCGGCTTTTGAATCACAAAGGTGTAATTTCCTTTTGGAAGATCAGTAAATGCATAGCAGCCATCAGTTTTTCTTATGCATGGGAAATTTGTTTCTTTGCAAGTAACAACTGCACCATCTACAAAGGTCTTATTTACCCCTTCCACTAAATTCAAGGCAAGTGAAGCTTTTACTGTTCTCATTAAATATCCTCCAAACCTTTATTTTTTTATACCTTTAATATTAACGCTTGTAACTCTCTTCGACGGTACTCTAATAATTGATGAGTCTACGTTTATAGGTCCTACCGTATAAAATACTGATATTTTATATGGTTCATTAAACATTGACCAAATCTTAACTTTTTCCTCAAGATCGATTTTTTGCATTGTAATGCCTATTGGTTCATCAGACATCTTTAAGGTGCCAGTCATATATTTTTCCGGTAAATTTTTATTATCTGCGAATATTTGCATAATTCTTCCTAGTATTCGCTGTTCTTCAAGTGACCTGTTGGCTATCTCAACCTTACTTGAAACAGAAATCATGTATTTTACTTGATATGATACCGGAGGATCCTGTATATTCCCATCAGGTAAATGAATAGGATCCCTATTAGCCGACTCACTTAGGTACTCTATATCATATGGATGAACTCCAACAACAAATGAGCCTCTCTCCTTAGGGTCACAAAGACCTATATTTTCGGGTTTTGCAACAGGTTCGGGAGTCATTTGATCCTTAAGCATGTCGACTATTGCTTTTCCTGCATCAGCCAATACAGTATATTTAGCCATATTTTCACCAGTCCTTTTTTATTTTAGATTTATAATTGATTAAGATTATCATACATTACGAAAACGCCTTGATCTTGGAAATTTTCATACGATATAGAGAAAGCTTGGGCAAAAAACTCCACGGAAATATATGTAGCACCATTAAATGTTATTACCGGGGCAGGTAAACTTGTTGATTTATCATTTATAAACCCGGTATTTTTACCCTTTGTCACTTCTACCATAACATCATCATTTTGTATGGCTAAAGTTGCATTACTGTCTGTATATTGAACTTCAGCCTTCACAAATTGCAGTATATCATTTAAAGATATTAATATTTGATCATTGTACATTATAGGTGCACTTGTTAACCTAAAATTAGTGTTAGCCAAGACTACCTGTTCCGGCGCCATAGGCTTAGCATTATTTGCCGTCATAGCAAATTTATTGGAATCTTCAATAAGCCTGGAGCGCTCCTTTGTTGAGTATTTGGAAGCTTCTGAAGCCATAAGCGATGATGCCGCTGCTTGTATAACCTGGTCAGCCGCATTTTCTTGATTTTCGTCAAGCTCGCCTTGTTCCTTAGCCTCTTTCATTATAGCCGCATTTATCAAAGTTTTCTCCGCATCCGAAAGAGAATCCGGATTTGACTTAAGCTTGTCAATATTATCAACATTTGCCAATATGGCAGAAGCCTTATCCTCATCAAGACCGGATAATACATCCTTAACACCGCTTGAGACAGAATTTTCTATATCACTAACTGACACACTTCCCGCTTTTGCTGTAGATTGAAGTTGAGAATTAATCGAACTAAGCTCCGGATTCTTAATACAAAGCGCTTTAAGCGTTGTATTAATATTATCTAACTGCATCTGTAGTTGATATGCTTGCTTTGCATATTCTACATATTCTTTTAATGCTGCATTATCAGTAAGTATAGCCTTTTGAAGCAACTCCTCAAGTTTTGCCTCAAGTGTCCCGTTATCACCCGCTACCTTTATTTCTTGCAAAATTTTATCAGCTTCTTCATTTGATAAACCCGATGAAGAATTTGATGATGCCGACGGTGATGCCGATGAAGAGCCGGAAGACGACTGTGAGGATGACTTCGAGGATAATTCATCAGCATTCGTCGCAGCTAAAGAAGAAATCGCTGTCGCTATTAATAAAACTGCAACTAATGCCACTAAAAAGACTTTCTTTTTTAACCCTATCGATCTTTTCACAATTTCCCTCCTAAAATATACAAAAGGATTGATATTTATACAATAAAACAACTTCTGTTCTATAATATAATTATTATACACTTTTTTTATATAAAAGCCAAATAGAATTAATATATTAACATTAATTTCATATTTTAGATTTTAGATACTTGCAACCTCAATTGCCCTAATTTCTGACCTATCGGCATTATAGTAAAAACGTACAAAGTAATTATCCATTAAGAATTTATCGCTTGGGGCAAGAGTTTTGCTTCTTAGATTTATAGATAAATCATTAAAAGAAATATCGTAGTAATCCGGGAACTTAAAATTAATAGATGAGAAACTTTTACCCATTACAGCCTCTATTTCTTCCCTTGTACTGTCAGCAGTCAGCCCCTTAAATGGATATTTTACCCCCATAATAAATTTCTCACAATTAAATTTTCCTGACTCCTTATCCTCTCTAAAAACTATTGAAGTATCTATACCAAGGTATGTCAAAATCATCACATCTGACTTTGTGGTCTTATAGCTTTCCTTACCAAATTGTTCCTTAACTTCATCTAAGTCCTTACCTATATAATTTATATAATCTATATTATCATCACGAAAATCTCCGCTAAATGTAACTCCACCAAGTCTATCGTAAGATTCCCCAGTTCCTTTTCTATATCCTGCTTCAAATTCACCAGTATATATTACCTTCTTAGTGTTTATATCATATAAAGATCCTGTACCTTGATATAATCCTGCGACAAAAGAGCCTATATATTTTACGCTCTTTGAATCTACATCATATAAAGTACCTTCACCCTCATAAAGCCCGTTAGCAAAGGAACCTACATATTGGACAACTCCATTTTTATAAAGTTTCCCCTGACCGCCATATTGGCCTGCCAAAAAGTCCCCTTCATATACAACGGTAGATCCGTCATTTGCATACTCTGTTCCTTTTCCCTCTCTAAGGTCATTTGCAAATTCCCCATAGTATCTTTTAAAGCCTGTGGATGTATTGTATTCTACACCCTTTCCTGATTTTTGCCCCATAGCAAACTCGCCGCTGTATAGTGTATTACCATCTTTGTCGAAAAGCTGCCCAGATCCTTGGTAGAGACTTTGCTCAAAATCTCCTCTATATATAATCGTATTTTCATTGTATAGTTCTCCTTTTCCGGAATATTGAGAATCGACAAAATCTCCTATATAAATAACATTTCCATTTAGATCATATTGAGTTCCATACCCCTCAATTTTCCCACTTACCATATCGCCCTTGTATATGGTGTATCCGTTTTTATCTTTTAGTTTTGCCTTGCCTGAAAATGTACTGTATTTTTTACTGTTAACTTTTACATTGGCTGTCCATAAATGACCGTCAGCCCAAGGATATACATATTTAACAATTACGAATGTTGCTACGGCTAATACTGCAAAAGATATAATTAGAAATCGCTTTGAAAGATAAAATTTACCTAACTTAACATAGTCAGACTTATCCTTTGGTTTTTTTATAAGCGTACTAATAAGTTTGGTTAGAAAACCGCTTACTTTTTGTCTTATAGTTTGAAGTTTACTATTAAAGCCGGTAAGAATTTGACGTACATTAAATTTGTTTAAAACTGTTGTCTTAAGTGTTGTAAATATGCCCAAACGCATTTTCATATTAGTATAGCCTCTCTATATTACGATTAATAATATTTTTCATAGGTATCCTTCCCAATTGGCAATATCTTTATCGGCATTTTTGTCACATAATACAAGATAATACATTGCCAGTTTGTCCTCCTCATTTATTCTTATAACGCTCGTAAAAAGTTTTCTCGCTTCAGTGAAACTTCCCTTTATATATAGCTCAACAGCCTTTTCAAATAAAGGTTTCGTAGATATATATAAGTTCTTTTCGTGTAGACGAATATTATCGATAAACTCATACAACCTAACCGATTGATCACTGTATATGCTCTTTATGTGGCCTATGAATCTATAATTATATTTTGTATTTTTGCCCAATCCCTTCATAATAGGTTCTAATGCAAAGTGCTTAACATTAGCTTCACTTAAGCGCTTAATTAGATAATCCATATTCATAATTTCATCTGATACTACACTTATGTTATATCTCTTAGAATTGCCCGTAACACCTATCACGGCACTGCCCTTACCCAAGAGTATTTTCATGTAGTTGCCGAAGTCATTATTCGCAAAAACTTCCTTAAACTGCATTGATGCCCTAACGGCATCTTCGGAGTTATTGGGGAATAAAGCGACCATTCCAAGCCCATCAAACCACTGAATGACCCCATTATTTCTCTCTACAACTGTAAATAGAAGGTCAAAGTTTTTGTTTAACATATCAAAATATTTGTCTTCGGATATATTTTTATAAATTTTATGATATCCCTTATCAAAACTTAAATATATGACATTTATTAAGATCTTATTTCTGTCATTTAATTTTATATCGGTAATTTGGCGTTTACCTAATAAATGTATCAGCTCTATAGGCACAAATTTCATATATTCATTATTTAACACAACCAAATTCGATATATATTGATTCATCCTGTCCGTCATCAAATTAAATGCTCGTCCTATATCATAAAATTCATCTTTAGATTTAATATTAAGCTTTGTATTCCATATACCTTCGCTTATAGCGTCAACACTTGATTGTATTTCCTTTAGGGGATCAAGTATTACTTTAATAATGATAAAATAGCAAACAAATATTATAGCAGAAACACTTATAAAAATTAAAATAACTAATGAAAGTGTTTTAAAATAGAAATTATCCCTGCTTTCTTCCTTGTTGATGCTGCCTTGTATCATCCCTATTATATTGCCCTCTGTATCCCTTATAGGCTGAAACACGCTCATCCAAGTGCCGTAATTATCTTCAGTTATATATAATTTTCCCTCTTTTTCGCCGTTGCCTGATATAAAATCATTCCAAACATTATAATACACCTCAGAGCTTTCCTTGGACTTAGAGTATTCAACAGGGTTAGCCAAAAACGTAGCGGATTTAAATGCTATTTCCTTGTCATTGTCTAAATATCCTCTTGCATCAAATGAATATAATTTTCCATCTTTCATTTTATATAATATAATACAATCACTTGGTGTATTTCCAACCGACCGAGCTTCTAAGAATCCCTCTCCAAACTGCTTATCGAATGTATTGTAATCCGCACTTAAATAGCCTGACACAGGATCAATTTTAGCAAATAACGCTCTATCTATCTTTTCAAGCGTTACCCTCCCTGAAATTTCTTGCTCGCCTCTTAAATAATCATCATAGCTTCCTACTGATATATTTATAACAACGGATATTAAAACAATTATCGCTAATGTGTATAAAGGTACAAACGAAGCTATTATTTTAGTTTTTACGTGCATTCTTTCCTTGCATTTCATGATAATCTTAAAGATTAAAAATAATGCTACAAAAATAATAATTGATGAAAGAGCAAATACAACTACCCTGTTAGGTAAAAGCTTTTGGCTAATATTATCTATAAAACCATTTTGAGCACCAAAGTATATGTACTTATCATTTCCCGCATTTTTATATTTTCCAAAATACTGGCCATCTTGTGATACAAATACATGGGTCAAATCCTCAAATTTAATGTTCTTCTTGCTATCAATCACCGAATCTCTGCTATATAAGGTTTCTAGATGAAGATCACTTCCTGTTAAGTTGTAATAATTACCTGAAATCATATCAGTAAAAAAGATATGGTCATTTTTGTCTATGGAAAGGTCTGCTACAACTATTTCTTTAGATGATGCCGGCGTTACATTAATAAATTGTTTTTGGTCATTCATTGCAAATATTTCGCCGCTTCTTGTCGAATATACTACCTTTCCCGATGACGAAACAGCTATACCGCTAATTAAATCTATATTAGATGTAACAAGCGGATCTATTTCAAAACTTTGTGATACTTGAGGACTGTCCTTATCAGTAATATGAGTTGTAAGTATCTCAAACTTATTTCCTCTTCCGCAAATTATGCTTAAAGTCTGGTCAATAACTTGTATGTTATATATATAATCCCTTTGGGGTAAAGTCCCCTCTTTCGTAAAATCTACCGTGGCTAAATCTCTTACAAACTCGCCGCTTGAACTATATACTGCAACAGTCTCGTTCTTTATGCCGCCAACTTTTGATTCTTCATCAGGGATTGGAGAAATCTCTCTATCTTTATATAAAACATATATATTTCCCTGGGAATCAACGTCGAGTTTTCTATACGTCCTGTCTACCTTTGACTCAGGTTCTTCCAATTTTTTGGAAAATTGTTTATAGCCCTTACTGTCAGCCTTCGTTATTGAGTAATAGCCGTTAGGATCATCATTTATAAAATAAAAATTATTGTTAAAATCCATTGCATAATCAACTAGAATATTCATCTTAACATCGGTTATCAATGGTTCAACAAAAAATGAAGTTACTATACTTACCAATGCAAATATTGGCAAAATCCACTTTCCAATGTTTATTTGTTTAAACTTATTAAATTTTTCCACAACAATTTTTCCCCCTTCTTATTTACTATTCAATCATAAACATATATAATAATTATTAATAGTCAAAATAAACTTTTTAATGAAAGGATTGCGTAAGCCTTGCAAAAAATCAATGATATTTCAAAGTATAAAATAATAGGTACTTTATCAAACAGTTCAGACTTCAGTGCTTGGATTGCTTCTTATATAGATGATAACGGAATCAATAAAATGTGTCTTATTAATAGATTTTCTCATAATAAGGCTAATCAGTCAATCTTTAAAGATTTATTTTCATGGTATTCATCTAATAAATGTTCTAAAGACATGATTAATTTTTTCTCTTCTAAAGATTCCTTTTATGTTATCTTTAATTATACAAAAGGTGAACGACTAAGTGAAAAATTTAGAGCCGATAAAACAACACTTGATTATCAAACAAGATGCTCTATTTTAAAAAGCACTTTGCTAAAAATAGATAACTTTTCTTCACTGCCGATTTACATTACCCTTTGCCTTGCCGATTATAATAATATTTGTATTGATAACGACAATAATGTTCGTATAGTCTATAATCTTTCAAGATTAAAAGAATTTAAAGAAAACAGCCAAGACTTATTATACAAAAAACTCTCTGATATAATATCTATTATACTAAATCACGAGCTAAGCGGCAAATATTACAGCCAACTTAAAATTGTGTTGGAAAAATGTAATAATAACTTGTATTCTTCTATTCCCGAGCTTATTTTTGAACTTGAAAGAGCCGAACAAGTGGTTTCAAGCAACAATAATAACATTATAGGAAAAATCAAAAAGTATATTGAAAACAATAAAGAAAAAGTAAAACGCTACTCCATAATAGGCGGATCGATAGTAGCTGTATGTATATGCATATTTCTAATTCCTTTTGCTATTAAATTATATAATAGTCAAGCCGGTCCTGTTGTAACGGTGGGAAATATAAAATACAATGTCACTTCCGAACAAGAAGCGAAAATTGGCATTAAACCCATTGAATTGGATATTTCCTCTGATCTAAATGAAGATGATTTAAATTACGCAGTAAGCAGTGACTCGGGATTAGCATCTGAGGACTATGTAGTTCAATATGGAGATACTATAGCAACAATATGCGCAAACAACTACAGCAGTCAAAAATTTGTAACTACCATCGAGACATTTAATAATATCTCAGATGCCGGGCTAGTTTCAGGAATGATAATAAAGCTTCCCAATGAAACAGCTGTTATTAATTATATAGCCTATAAATAAAATAGTATTTAACACTTATACATCCCAAAAGCTAAATTAGCCTTCGGGATGTATTTTTGTGTTAAAAATCTTATTCTTCGGAGCTTACTACTACATAAGCTGAATCATATTTATCTTCAAATTTAACGCTTTGAGCCTTTATTTCATATACGCCCTCTTTAGATGGTGCCGTATATAGGCCATTGCTGTCAATAGTGCCGGCACCGGACTCAGTAACTGACCAGCGTACCTCTTGGTTGCTTGTACCCTCAAGTTTAGCCGTAAACCTAATTTGATCCATAGGTTTAACCTTAGTCGTGTTGGGTGTTATTATAACTTTTACATTATCATCTATAAGAAGTTCTTCTTCTTTTTCGGCTTGAGACGGCTTAAATGCCCACCATCTAATATCTATTGATTGAGCACTTGTCTTCTCTAAAAGTTTTACCCCTATTTTCATAGTTCCTTTATCAGGATTTGCTATAGCGCCTACTTCAACATTTGGAGCTGAAATTGTAAATTCTTCACTTGTGAATACATCTCCGTCCCCAAATACGAGCACATTGTCATTATTAGTTAGATAATTTGCCTTGTTTTCTATAGCAGTTATAATACCTACTTTTCCATATCCCAATCCGTGAACAAATTCATAGGTGTAGTAGGAGTTTCCAACCTTAGGATAGAAACCTAAATTGATTTTTTCTACGCCTGTAACAATATTTTCTGAAGGTATACTGCTGACAACCGGAGCTTGTACTACTTGCTGAACAGGGCTGCTTTGCCTATGTTCAATTACAGTATGGCTGGATCCCGATGGTTGACATGAAACCATGCTTAAAGCTTGCAATAGATCATTGCTTAATAAGTATTGATTGAAAGGATTCTTTCTTATTTCTTCAATAAAATATGTTGATTGGTTAGAAATAATATGGAATTTTGCAAGATATATATATTGATCCTCTTTTTCCTCAATAATCTCATCAAAGTGTTTTGAGTAATATTCTTCTATTATTAAGTCACGTATAGATCCTGTTGTTACTGTGATATGTTCTTTTATGTCTTCTGCGATTCTGTCTCTATCCTGACCTATATCTATTACAAATGAACCTGCATCAATCTCGATATCGCAAATTGCATCGGCAACTGCATCGCAATTGATATAATAGTCTCTTTTTTCATTCTTATATGCAGATACTTCTGCTTCTTGATAGTCAACATGAAGTTTTTGCTCTCCATTAGCTGCCTTAAAGAATTTTCCCCCAATATCAAAACCATATTTAACGGGAGCTGATACATTGTTTTTCTCAAAAATTACAGATACCTTTAAGCTGCTAAGCGGATTAACATACTTAGTTACCTCTAATGATAATTTAATGCCGTTTTTGTTGTAAACGGGGATAGTCTTATTTACTAAGTGTATAAGATTTAGATGTTTAGGATCCGGCTCTTTAGAGGTTAGGAATAGGTTATAACCTTCGCTGATTCTATTATATTCTTCACTTACCCCATTGTCCTTTCCTGAACCTGCAACTGAGAATGTACTTTCTTTAAAACTCTCCTTGTATTCAATACATAAATACATATCGCCATTTTCTTTGTTCTCTTCAAATCCCTTAATAACACTTAATCTCTTAACGCTAGGTTCTGGGACTACAATTTCACGTCCTGCATAGTCTATTGCTATTCCAGATTCTAAGGAAAAGGTTCTGCTGTCTACCAAAAGAACATCCAAACCTGATACAATACCTGCACCATTTAACATACGGTTGCCAAGTCTTCTCTTAGAATTAAAATAAACCTGCTCGCTTTCAAAATCTCTTACAGTCATGAGTTTTCCAAAAAAATAGTGGTTACGTTCACAAGAATAGTATTGTTTATTATTCATACAAAACCTCATTTCTCAGTGGATTTAAATTTTATAAATCATACTCCCACTGTCTATATGATTTACATTAAAGTATTTCAATAACTAGATATTTTGTGATCCTGTTAAGTATATAGCATCAGGTTCATCGCTTGAAGCGTGATTTTCAAGTACAATTTGCTCACTTTTAGATGTATAAGTATTAACTCCTAAATAGCAATGATGGTCTAAGTAAATCTCATTATTAAGCACTACTAAATTACATATAGAATCTATAGGCTTCATCATATTAATGATTCTTAGAAGCTCGGCGTAAGTTTCAGGCCCTATATGATCCTTTGCTGGAATGATAACGCTAAAAACGTACTTATTTGAGCCATATAGAGTTTCTATATGTTCTTTTGATTCTCTATAATAATCATTATTTACAACACTAAATTGTTCAACTATTATAGGCCTTATTCCAATGTAAGTTTCTATCATATCACTCAAGGCCTTTTTAGTACCCTTCTTTTTATAGATACTAATTACCCTCTTTAATAGTTTTCTAAGTTTTTCTTCGCCCCATATATATGAGTTTTCAACAGAAAACCATTGTGTAAGCCATTCCAAAAAAATCGGGTCTGTCTTTTCGGGATCAAATATGACAGGTATATTGTCAATCTCGTCCTCAAAATCCACATATATAGATTGAAATATAGACAAATATCTTGCTAAAAAAGTATTTCTGTCTACTCCCCCTCTATATATTTGAGGTAGGTAATTTATAAATGAGATTCTTGGAAATTCAATTTTTAGCTTTTCTATTTTTAACGGCTGGCTGCTGTAATTTATTACTTCCATAGCAAACCAAAGGTACCTTCCCTTAAATTCATATAGAATAAGGTCAGTTGGATTGTCAAAGGTTTTAGCTCCTAAAGCATTTAAAACCTCAAATTTCATTTGATAATCGATATCCTTACTTAATAAATACTCATCTAAGTTCATATTAGATACGTTATGATAGTCTATATCCTTAGGTAAATCAATTTCAAGACTGTCGCTTGAGTATATCTTAAGTCTTAACTGCACATTTTGCGGTATATCCATATCTATTCTTAGCCTATGCCAAACCGTCTCGGCTTGACCACTGTCAAATGATGAAGAAATGTAGACACCATTTGCAGATGTTTCACTTTGGGAAAACATCATATCATCTCTAAATTCAAGATTTTCGATATAACTGTCTTCCTCCCAATCGCTTTGTCTATTTAATATAAAGCACTTGGTCCCCAAACTCATAAAAGCACCCCCTTACTAATAACATTAAATATTTGCACTCTTAATATAATTTATGTCTAGGTTTTCTATATAGTAAACTGCATTTGCAGGTACTATCACATCATCAGCCATGTTTCGTTTAACATCTGCCCCATTTGTTTCAATATATAGACTGTCCACATAGGAGACACAATGTAGCTTATCAAGTGTTCCAAATAGATCTCCGTAATATAGAGTTTGACCACAATCTTTATTAAGTTTTTCAACAAATTTCATTATTTCATCTGAAATTTCATCAGCGCTTTGCTTATAATAAGAGTTTACAACAATTTGACCTCTTATTTCAAGTCCTACATAAAGTGGTCCACTCACTTTTACTTGGGTATTAATGAGCCTATAGTTATCCAAATAATTTTTTATGTTGTCCTCATAGCTTTTAAGGTTATTAGGGTTCTTAGGATTTTCATAACCATTTCTAACTACTATGTTTACATCACTTTCACTTTCATTATCCGGAGGCAATACCTTTATATTTTCAATTATTAATCCCGGAGTTTGTTTTGCTATTTTTTCAAAATCATCCGCAGTGACAGCCTTTTGATCATTTTTCAATACGTCGGCTGCTTTATTTTTAATATCCTCAAACTTATCTAAATTTCTTCCACCTTTTGCAGGGGTTATTTGATCTATAACCAATTGGTTAATTAGAGGATTTTGGGATCTTACATTTTTAATCATGCCCTCTCTTATATTGGAGTCTTTTCCCTTGGTATATGTAAGAGAGCAAAGAATAATATTGTCTTTTCCCTTTCTTGGAGCTTGACCCATTTCATGGTTTCCAAATAGTATTCTATCTTTTTTAAAATCTAATACATAGTGCTTATCGTATTTACTCGAAGAATAAAAATCGGTAACCTTGTCCCATTTATCAAAGATTTCAACACCATCTTTTAGGTAGCCGCACATTAATTCAAAGTCATCATAACACACATCTTCCAATGGGAATTTTACCATTTGTGATGAACAGCCCTTGCCGGAAGCTAAAAGTATTTTTGAACTGATTTGCTTATCATAAGATACAACCATAACAGCATCATCATCAACGCCTAAATTCTTTGTGTATGATTTAAGGTTTTCAACATAGAAATCTGCTACATTTTCCTTAACCTTTTGCTCAACCCTATAACTATCTATTTTCTTCCATCCGTCTTTATATCTCACGTAGACTAAGTGATCTCCATAAATAGCAAGATTTGATGCTATAGAAAACTTTTCACCTTGAAAAAGCATATTCTTTTTTACAATAATGTTCTCACACATTGTTGACTTTTGGGTTACTTCAAATACATTTGTCTTGATATTAGTAATCCTTGGGGCAAAGTCATAATTTTGATCCATAAGTTTTGCTCTTATCGAGTAATTTCCATCGATGGGAAGCATTTCACCCTCAATTTCAAATTTAATTACCCCCGAAAATAGGAACTTATGTGTATTATCAAATATAACTCTTACTCTATGCCAGCCTACTGATTTTCCTTTTTTGCCATAAAACTCCCAAAAAACCTTTGCCATATCTATAAAATCATCGCCGGGCTTTATTGGATTTCTTTTATATTTATTCTCAAGGAAGGTTTTAAAGTAAACGCTGAACTTTTGGTTTTTGGAAATAGGGGTATCAAAGTTGATAGTAAATGTAGGACGATCGTACCTGTTTTCCTTATCATCAAGTTCACCAAAAATATTAAAAATTCTTTTATCATCAAAATCTTCACGTTTGACAATTTGTGACTTGCCTTTATTTTTAAGCTCAACACTTACAATATTAGAGCAAATTATTTGTTCTGCACGGTTATTTTCAAAATCCATGTCATCGACATACCATTTTGTCCCTCTTGGGATAACCTGATCCTTTAAAACATTTGAAACATGTAAAAGAGTTTTAGCTCCTTTATTGTATTGTCTCTCTATATTTAAAAGATCTAAAAATTTTATTTTGCCGGCATCTTTTATCTCATTAATATGGTCATGCTGCATCACTTTAAGCCAGGCAAATAGCTCGATTAGGGTAATTCCCGGATCAGATTCCTGAGTATTAGTCCATTCATCGCTCAACTGCGTTATTTGCTTCTTGGCAGATTCAACAATGTCATCGAAGCTCTGATTGTTTAATTTTTCTAAATCAATCATCTAATGCACTCCTTACTGTTTATTCAACGGACATATTGATATCCGGCTCACCAAAAACAGGAACTGTGAATTTTTGATTCTTAACCTCATCAAAATCAACTTCCTTTTTACCATTCTTGGTAATAACTTTTGTAAATAGATTTATTTCTTTTATCCATTTAATGTGAGGTGTCATCTTGATATAGTTGTAAATAAGCTCTTTTCTTGGAATAGCCCCTATTTTCCAACCGTTTCCATCAAACCCGCCTTCTATTGGATCTAAGAATTTTTTCAATTTATCATAGACCTGCTGATATGCCTTTTGATAGTTGTTATATTCATCTATTACAATTTCCAAATTAACTGAAATTTCAACATAAATAGTTTCAAAAACATGAATTTTACTGCTGTTCTTAAATGTAATTGCCGCTTTTTGATCTATATAATCATAAACTCTTTTCTTGAGTACTGCGAACTTTTCATACCCCTGCATATAATCTTTAGGGAGAACTGCAATAGATACAGTTCCTATTTCTTCTTCATTTAAATTATTAACATGAGGGATACACTTAACTTTGCTTATATTTCTATCGTTATAAGCTATAGAATTTTCAAAATCGCTTAATGTGACAACCCTGTCCATATCACTTATATGATATGACATCCTCTCCGCTGCAAAATCCACAGTTTCCATATCTATACCGCCTACCATAGGCTTAAGATTTGTTACGCTACTTATATACGGCACTGAGCTTGAAAATCCTAAAATTCCGTTAGCAGGCACGTTACCTACGCTGCCGCTTGAAATATTGTATTGAACTTTTATGCTTTCTTGATCTTGATGACAAGGTATTTTCCCATATCTGCCGTTGCCAAAAATTATTTGACCCTTATTGTAGTCTATTTCAAATACACGTTCATCATAATCTGCAGCAGCTATGCTGTGAATCGGCTTCCATTCAACCCAAATTTCCTTAACTCTACCCTTTTCGTCATATTCTTTTTGATAGCTGCTTCCATCATCGTTAATAAATTTCTCCTCTTCCACTACTGAAAGATGCTCAAACTCATTAACCCATACTCTTGCGTTAGAAATGTTTTTACTCGATAGATTGCAGATTTTATTTTCCTCTCCCAAATCGATTGAAAAATATTCAGGAGCTCTTGTTTCCATTTGCTCAACGCCTATGGTATTTAGGTAAATACCATTTATTATTGGGTGAGTTGTGACATTATCAACTGTTGAATATTTAGAATCATGATTTACTATTCTAATAAAGTAACCCGATTTTCCAAACAAATCAGATTTAACAAAATCTCTTTTGCCTATGATTGTGATAACACCACTGTGTGAAAGATTTTCCGTAGGATCCATTATCTCAAGATTTTTCCACTCATACGCACCATTTCTGTTTTTAGCGTAATACTCCCAAACAAGTGACGGATTGTCTTTGTGAAATCCTTCTTCCAAATCTAGTAGTATCCTTACCGGACCCTTATCAATTTTTTGATCAAAACAAATATAGATTGCGGGCTTATCAATTAGATTTTTCTTTAATAAAGCTTCTCTAAAATTGCCAGTAAGATTTATACGCTTAGTCTTTAAATTTGATTCAACTGTAAGCGATGTGCAGTTGCATCCTTCATTTAAATAATCGTAGGATATATCAATGTTGTCTATATATGGTGTTATATAGTTAGCAAAAACATTAAAGGCATTTTTTATCTTTGTAATTCTTGCTCTTATAAAGATATTGTCCGCTGGCCCTACAGTAAAGTTTTGCATATCATCAGGGCAAATAAACACGACTTCTTTTACGCTTGAATCGCCCTCCTTGACTTGGAAGAAGTCTTCACCTGTATCATCCTGATAAAGTCTTGACCATCCAAAACCATTCCAGTATTCCCAGGCTACCTTTTCTATTTGAACATCTTCAGGATCCGGGTTTGCAAAATCCAAATCTGTCATTAAATAGCGATATCTTGTATTGTCTGGCATTTGTTCGGTGTTTATCTTTGCCTTCAAAAACTTCATATCTATTTTTAGAGTAATTTTGGCGCCTTTTTTAGAAAATGCCTCACTTGATGCTATATAGAAATCAGTATATAAATTATATTGCTCTCCAAACGGGAAAAAGTTATTTTTAGCAAGTTCAGTCGAGTCGTTGATAAGAATGTCAGAACTTAAACCCTTTGCTTGCGAAGCATACGTTATGCTTGTGACACTTAACTCATCCTTAGGTATCTTATTAAATATACATCTTATATAATATGATTCTTCTGAATTAACCTCACAAACATCACTTCCTGAATCAAACTGAAGCCTTATTCCATTCGAATTTTTGCTAATATTTTTGATATCATTCCATTGTCCTTCTTTATAGTACTGCCACTTAACGTTATCCTTATCAACAAAAATATCCGCTAAACTATTGTTATTAGCAAGTGATTGATTGTCATAAAATTGTATCCTTATATCAGACTTATCGCCTGTCCTAAATATATAATCGGATTTAAAGTATATTATGTGCTTTTGCAAATTCTCACTTAATGTACTGTCATATGTTCTAAACGGAGAAATTTGATTATTTTCATCTTTATTGAATTCATATACATTATTTATAATATCATTTTTCCCGTCTGTCATATATATAGAATTAATTTTATTATCAATTGCATACATAACATCTTGAGTTCTATAAAATACTCTTCCCTCTTCATTATCCGCAGCTGCATACACATTTGTTCCCATATCTATATATGTACCGCCCGAACCCTTTGTAACATCTACAGTTATCATTCCCGTAGCAGGGATTGAAGGCAGGAATTTTATGCCCAATAGATTTAAAAAGGTCATATAGTAATTATATAGCGACCTATTATATTTAGTTATTGAGGTTTCAAACATATTAGCAAAAATTTTTGAGAATATAACTCCAAAGTCGGGGTCGTTTTCATCAAAATTCCACTCCGGGACATATTGTTTTGCTAGGTTTTTGATTTCTGCAAGGACATCCTTTGCATCTCTGTTATCTAGTTTTGGAATATTCAACTTTTCTCCCCCTTTTCATTATATTTTTTCTCCATCAAGTAAATTTGTTTCTTTAACTATAGTCTCCTCCCTGCCGGTAATCGCAGAGTCGTAGATTATTGATGTCACAAGTGTAGAATTGTCTCCTTCTTTAGCCCTTTCTACCTTAACATTTAAGTTGTCTATATTTTCCTCCCAACGTCTTAAAGAATGAGTAACTTCTTCTTCCACTTTTCTAATTAATATAGGACTTATTCCTTGGAATACAAACTGATTTAAGCTTGACCCAAAAGAATGAAGCTGCTTTCTTTCGTAAGGCTCAGTTTGTAGGATAATTTCGATTGATTGTTTAACATTATCCTCATCCTCAACAGTCATAATTCTACCCGTCGTCTTGTTTACTTCAATTGGAAATTTCCAACCTTTAAGTTTAGCCATTTAGAACCACCATCTCCCCATGCATGATTTTTAAGTTTGATAATT
>CAKSRC010000008.1 GCA_934486915.1 uncultured Eubacteriales bacterium | reverse complement strand
TGAACCGCTTCTAAGCCCTCTTTTTTCGACAGCTTTATTATTCTATCATACTGCCATCGCTTTGTCAATACCTTTTTCCGATTTTTTTCTATATAAAAATATCTTCTTTTCTATATTGACATTACATAACAAATGTATTATAATATAAAAGTAATCGATATATTTAGGGGTATAGCTCAGTTGGTAGAGCAGCGGTCTCCAAAACCGCGTGCCGAGGGTTCAAATCCTTCTGCCCCTGCCAATATAAAAACCACGCTTTAGATTTAAAGCGTGGCTTTTTGTTTTCCATTATATAAAATACACCTATATAACTTCCTTACACATATAGGGTAGTCTATTTTGTCCTTGGCGGTAATATAATTATTAATAATAAGATTTTCAAAGTAAAAGGGTGTATTAATTTTATGGACAAGAAAATAATAAAAAGGACGCTACCATTTATTCTTTGCGTAGTTTTACTTGTAGGGACAATTATATTATCTATGAAAAATACTACAACAAGTCCTCATGAGTCAAATAACAATACAATAAATAAAAGCTCGAGGAATGACTATAATATAAAAGAAAATGAAGAAATGAAAGCAGTATGGGTCCCTTTTATGGCTCTAGAAGACAAGAACGGGAATTATACTGAAGCCGAATTTAAAAGCCGCTTCGATAACATATTAGCAGATTCAAAGAATCACGGCATTAACACAATGGTAGTACACGTGCGTCCATTTGGTGACGCTTTATACAAGTCAAACCTATTCCCATGGTCCCATATACTCTCGGGAACTCAAGGAAATGACCCTGGATTCGATCCTTTAGAATATATGATTGAAAAAACACATAGCGAAAACATGGCTTTCCACGCTTGGATAAACCCATTAAGAATTCAATCTAACAACACACCAAGTATCTTATGTGAATCCAACCTATATAATAAGTGGAAAACGGATTCAGATTCATCAAATGATAATTGGGTATTGGACTCAAATGGCAACAAATATTTTAACCCATATTATCCCGAGGTTAGAAAGGTAATAATTGATGGAATAAAGGAGATAGTAGAAAACTATGACGTCGACGGTATACACTTTGACGATTATTTCTATCCTACCGACAATTATGACTTGGATAAAGTTTCATATAACGAATATACCTCTAAAATAGGCGAAAACGCCATTGCTCTATCTCAAGACCAATGGCGTACTGCAAATATAAATACTCTTGTAAGCGGAGTATACAGTGAAATAAAAAATATTGACCCTTCAGTACAATTTGGTATTTCCCCTCAAGCCAATATATCAAATGACCTAAAAATGAGTGCCGACGTATACAGTTGGGGATCTAAAAGCGGCTATGTCGATTATCTTTGCCCACAGTTATACGTAAACTTTGATCATCCCGCTTTACCATATAATAAGGCTGCTGATATGTGGAAAGATCTTATCACTAATGAAAATGTAAAATACTATATAGGATTAGGACTATATAAGGCGGGTTCAAGTGCCGATAACGGTACATGGCAAAACTCAAATAATATAATACAAAAGGAAATAGAGTATGGAAGAAACCTAAATTGTAATGGATTTATGTTATACTCATGGGAGTTCCTAAGTAATAATCAAACCTCACAAGAAGTAAGTAATGCAATGAAAATCTTAAACAATTAGTCTAAGATTTTTGCAATACAATAATCACCTTCTACACTTTTTACCTCTGCATTTAAAATCATACCTCTAATATCGACACTGCTCACAGCCCTTATTGGAGTATAATTCTTGGTGTAACCCTCATATACATTTTTTTGAGGACTTGTCTCAAACAAAACTTCCTCTACTTTGCCTATTTGTTGGTTCATAAAGTTTTTCCTCGTTTTGTTCGTGAGTTCTATCATACGCTCACTTCTATCCTTCTTTTGAGCGTTTGTTATTTGTCCTGCAAATGATGCAGCTCTTGTTCCTGGTCTTCTCGAATAAGGGAAAACGTGAACTTTAGAAAATCCAACCTTTTCAACAAACGCAAGGGAACTTGAGAATTCTTCTTCCGTCTCACCTGCAAAACCTACCATAACATCAGTCGTGATTGAGGCATTATCAAAATACTTTCTTATATTTTTGATTATCTCAAAATACTCACTTGTATTATAATGCCTATTCATCCTTTTTAATGTTTCATCGCAGCCGCTTTGAAGTGACAAATGAAATTGAGGGCAAAACTTCTTTTCTAAAGAAAATTTTCTTATGGTATCTTCATCGATTTGATCGGGTTCAAGAGACCCCAATCTAACTCTCTCTATGCCATTAATGCTGCAAACTTCCCTTATAACATCGCATAAATTCAAGCCATCCTCAGTTTTATAAGCAGAAAGATTGATTCCAACCAATACAACTTCCTTATATCCCTTACTTGATAGCGTTTTAACCTCTTGTTTTATATCTTCTATTGGCTTTGATCTAACCCTTCCCCTTGCATACGGTATTATGCAATAAGAGCAAAACCTATTGCATCCATCCTCTATCTTTATAAATGCTCTCGTTCTTTGATGAAAATTGCTTATTTCCAAATCCTCAAACTTTTCATTGCTTTCGTGTGGTTTTATATCTATAATCTTAGCCTTGCTTAGTAAAAATTCCTCTATATAATCAACTACCTTAGAGCGATTACTGTTGCCAAGAATTATATCAGCATCCAAATCACTTACTAATTCGGGGAACGCTTGGGGCATACATCCTGTCAACACTATGATAGCATCTTGTGACTCCCTTCGTACCTTATTAAGAGTTTGCCTTACCTTTTGGTCACTCTTTGCAGTCACGGTACAAGAATTTATAATAACTACATCCGCATCACTATATTCCTTTGCCTCTTCAAATCCCCTTTGTTCCATCTTTTTGTGCATTGCTTCTGATTCATATTGGTTGACCTTACAGCCCAATGTGATAATAAAAAATTTCATATTCTTCTCCTTTAATTAGATGGCATCTTAAAACCGCCACAACATCAATTTACACTTGACCAAAATGTATTTAACTGGTATATTATTAATATAATTATAAAAGTTATATTTCAAAAATTTTTTTGGGGGTAATAATATGTACTCAACAACTATTTCTTTATCTAGTATAGAAACTGTTAAAAAGTTTGTCAATATAGCAAACAAATATGATTTTCAAATTCTTCTTCATTCTGATAAGTATATCATTAATGGGAAGTCTATAATGGGTATTTTTAGCCTTGATCTTTCCAAACCTGTTAGATTAGAGGTCGAAGAAGAATGTTCTGAAGAATTTAAAAAGGATATACAACCGTTTATTGCTCCAAACCAATAAAACATATAACTACAAGCTGCAAAGCACCTGCAGCTTTTTTATTTACACAAAAACAATAACCCTTAGGAATAATACCTAAGGGTTAATTATTTTTTAGAAAACTATTTATTTTCTTCTTTTTTACGGTTATATACTAGTACTACTAATGAAGATAATGATAATGTCATTAAAATAGCTAATGGAGTTATATTTCTATTATCACCTGTCTCATAGTATTCGTCATCATAGTACTCTTCATCATAATTTTCCGGTTCAATATAATCTTCTTCATCAATAGAACCGCCAACTAATTCTTGGTCAAATGCTTCAACTGTCACTTTTACCTTTACAACAGCATCTTTTATATTAGATACTCTTGGTTCCTCACCAAATACACCTTTAATAACAAATGTTTGCTCATCGGCTGAGTCAGGGTCATACTTAAAGCTATCAGCATCCCAAACTATAGGAACATTAACCACCATTCCGGAATTTAACCTAAATGTCGCATTTTCCTCTAAAAGTTCACTAATTTCTTCAAGTGTAGCGCCATTTTCAAGAACTATCTCATCAAAATTTTGTGTTAAGTCCTCATTGACAATCTTTGTTGGAATGACGGATATAGGATTTTCAATATCTGTATAACTCATATTATATGTCAATATTTTTCCATCAACATATGCATCAACTGCATCTTCCAGTGTGTCATACTTTTGATTTGATTTAAATGCCCATATAATAATATTACCAAGGTCATCCGAATCAACCACCAAATTTCCATCTTGGATACTTGCTACATTTTCATTGTCACTCTCTACAAAGAAATATGTAGTTAGATTTTCATCCCCGCCGCTAGTCTTAAGCGGAATAGTTGAACCCCACTCAATTTTTTTAGTAATCAATGGATTATCTTTAACATCAAAGTAGATGTTCAATTTTGCAATAGCCTTATATCCTGATTTATTTGAGCTGCTGTTAAAAGTATTTTTTAATTCTTCGGTAGCTGCAACAACTTTTACATTGGTTCCCGGATTAAGTTCATTTGCATCGAAAGCTTTGGATCCAATATTTAAATTTTTAATTGCATCAGTTGTTAAAAGTTCTGTTATGTAAACAAACTTTAAATCCTTCATTTGACTAAATGCTTTTTCACCAATATAAGTTAAAGTAGCTGGTAAAAGTATTTCTTCTAAATTGCTGCAATTTGTAAATGCACTATCACCTATTTTAGTAATTCCTGTACTTGATAAATCAAGGTTTTGTGGCAAAGATGCTTCAGAAAAAGCATGAGTACCTATTTCCTTCAAACTTTCAGGAAATTCAATATCTTCTAACTTTGAAAACTTTAAAAAAGCACCATTACCTATTTTAGTAATTCCACCATTCTCATCTGGTTCGAATTTAATATTTGTAACACTGTCTTTTGCAGAAAGCCACGGAGGTGATACAGGATTTCTTGTATCAGGTGAATAATCCTTCATCGCACCATGACCCGTAAAAGTTAAGGTTTTTTGGTCTTCACTCAAACTCCATTTTAGCGAGCCATCCCCAGCCGCACTGCAGTCACCTTCAGAAGCTGCAAATGTTTTAAAATCAACATTACTTAGTAAAAAAGAGAACGATAAGATAAACACAAGTAAAAGAGATACCATACGCTTACTCAAGCGTTTGAAATTTAATAACTTAATATTTTCCAACATAAAAACCTCCTTAAATTTACTCTATAGATACATTATATAACATTATTTTGTTTTTTTCAACACAAATCGTAAATTTATACTAAAAAATAAAATTCCCATTATTAGGGTGAATTTTATTTGCTAAAGTAGAATATATATGGTATCATAAAAACATATTTTTTTAGAAGGTGGATTATTTTGATTAAAAAAAATGTGGCTATTATTTTCGGCGGTCGCTCTTCGGAACATGAAGTTTCAAGACGATCTGCTGTTTTCTTTGTAAATAACATATCAAAAGAAAAATATAATTTATATATTATAGGTATAACCAAAAAAGGCGAGTGGTTCTTATATAACGGTCCTACAGACGCTATGGCGGACGGTTCTTGGGAAAGCAGCCGTAAATACATAACACCCGTTTATATATCTCCAAACCCATCTAAGGGCGGTATTATCTTTAAAGAAAACGGCAATGATAAGTTTGTTAAAATTCATGTTGCCATCCCGGTACTTCACGGCAGAAACGGTGAAGATGGTACAATACAGGGCCTTTTTGAAATAATGGGTATTCCTTATGTAGGGTGCAATACACTTGCATCTGCTTGTTGCATGGATAAAATTACTACTAATATCTTATTTGATTATAATAACATTCCTCAAGCTAAATATTCCTGGTTTAACGCATATGAGTTTGAAAAAGATCCTCAAGAATATATCCTAAAAATTGAAAGAGAACTGGGAGATTACCCTGTCTTTGTTAAACCGTCCAATGCAGGCTCATCTGTTGGAGTAGGAAAAGCCCACAATAGAAATGAGCTTGTAGATTGCATAAAAATCGCTTTAAAAGAGGATAACAGAATTCTAATCGAGGAAGCAATAGTAGGTCAGGAAGTAGAATGTGCTATATTGGGAAACAATGTATTAACTTCATCTATAGTTGGTGAAATAGCTTCTAAGGATGAATTTTATGACTATAACTCGAAATATGTAAACAATACTACTGAATTATTTATCCCGGCTCACATAGATGACGACACTGCTTCAAATATACGCTCAATAGCCAAAAAGGCTTATGCTGCCTTAGGATGTAGCGGACTTTCAAGAGTAGACTTCTTTGTTGAAAAGGATACAAATCGAATACTCTTGAATGAGATAAACACATTCCCCGGATTTACGAGCATAAGTATGTATCCAATGTTAATGCAAAAAAGCGGAATCCCTATAGATCAATTGATAGAGCGTCTAATTGAACTTGCTTTTGAAAAAGGCGGCCTTTTAAATGAATAGTAAAGCTATAGGGGTATTTGATTCCGGCCTTGGTGGTTTAACTGCGGTCAAGGAACTTTTAAAATTACTGCCGCACGAGGATATTGTGTATTTTGGAGATACCGGCCGAGTACCTTATGGAACAAGAAGTCCCGAGACTATCATAAAATACTCCTTCCAGGATACTGCATTTTTATTGTCTCATAATGTTAAAATGATAATAGCTGCATGCGGAACCGTAAGCTCCGTTGCCACAAAACTTAAAAGTGAGCTGCCTGTCTTATTTACTGGGGTGGTTAAGCCTACATCAATTGCTGCAGCTTCTAAAACTCAAAATGGCAAAATAGGAGTTATAGGAACCACAGCAACAATAAAAAGTCATTCCTACAAAAAAGACCTTCTTCACATAAATAAGGATCTTGAGATTTTTGAACAAGATTGCCCACTATTTGTTCCATTGGTTGAAAACGGGTTCATAGCCTACGATGATCCCATATTAAATCTTACAATAGAGCATTATTTAAACAGCCTTGTCAAAAATAATATTGATACATTAATTTTAGGCTGCACCCACTACCCAATAATAAGAGAAGCAATAACCAAAGTAATAGGATCTAACATAAACATAATCGATTCCGGAAAGGAAACTGCATTATATTCGGCAGGACTATTAGAAGAAAACAACTTATTAAACAACTCTTGTAAGGCAGGCAACTGTTCTTTCTTTGTAAGTGACACAACTGAAGGTTTTTCTAATGTTGCAAATTTATTTTTAGGGTCCAAAATCAACTACGATGTTTCAAGGGTAAATATCGAAACTTTTTAGAAGGAATGATAATTTGGAAAAACCATATTTAATAGACATAGTAGGAATTCAAACAATTAACGGTGAAGAAGAAAAAATTGAATTAAAAACATCATGTTCTTACGTCAACAAAAACAATAAATACTATATAATATATGATGAATACGATGAGGACGATATATCAAAAAAAACAACCTCAACCTTGAAAGTAGATGGCGAGAGCAAAGTTACGCTAACAAAATCAGGCAATACCAATACAAGGCTTATACTTGAAAAGGACAAGCGCCATCAAAGCCTATATTCAACTGAAGTAGGGAATTTAATAGTAGGAATCTCAACCTCTTGCATTTCTTCATCCTTAAACAAAGACGGAGGAACCTTGAAAATAGATTATTCCCTTGATATTAATTCAGATCTCTCCAGTCTTCACCATATATTTATTAAAATAAGAAAAGGGGCAAATAATAAAGATGTCAAAAATAGTGTTGCAAGCGACTGACAATTTAAAAAAAATTATTAAACAAGCAGTATCTGCTGCTATCGACGCAAATACCTTACCAAAATCGGATATTCCCGAATTTATAATAGAAATGCCACAAGACAAATCTCATGGGGATTTTGCAACAAATATTGCAATGGTTTCTGCCAAGGTTTTTAGAGCTGCACCCATAAAAATAGCTCAATCTATTTGTGAAAATATAGATCTAACGGGGTCCATGTTTAAAAAATATGAAATTGCAGGTCCGGGATTTATAAACTTTTTCCTAGATGATATTTTTTATAGTGAAGTATTAAAGGATATCGCAAAACTAGGCAGTGATTATGGTAAATCTAATTACGGCAAAGGGCAAAAGGTCATGGTAGAATTCGTTTCTGCTAACCCAACAGGGCCTATGCATATGGGAAATGCACGGGGTGGAGCCTTAGGGGACTGTTTGGCTTCCGTACTAGAAACCGCAGGCTTTGATACATATAGAGAATTTTATATAAACGATGCCGGCAACCAAATAGAAAAATTCGCACTTTCTTTGGATATAAGATATCAACAAATATTTAAAGGTGAAGAAAATGTTCCCCTCCCTGAAGACAGCTATCACGGTGAAGATATCAAAGATCTTGCATCTTTATTTTGTAAGCAGTACGGCGACTCCTACCTTGACAAGCCGGAGGCAGAAAGGCGAAAGGCTCTAGTTGACTTTGCACTTCCACTTAATATTTCTAAAATGAAAAAAGACATGGAGAAATATAGGATTGTATATGACAACTGGTTCCACGAAAGCACATTGCATGCAAACGGCGAAGTACTTGAAACTATCAACATACTAAAAGATAAAGGTCTTACCTATGAAAAGGATGGTGCTACTTGGTATAGGGCTACAAATTTTGGTGCCGAAAAAGATGATGTTTTAATACGAAACAACGGCACACCTACATACTTTGCAGCAGATATTGCATATCATAGAAACAAATTTTTAACTCGTGGCTTTGATAGATGCATAGACGTTTGGGGAGCTGATCACCACGGCCATGTTGCAAGAATGAAGGGTGCTATACAAGCCTTAGGTTTAGATTCTTCCAAATTTGATGTTGTTTTAATGCAACTTGTAAAGCTCGTTCAAAACGGCGAAGTAGTTAAAATGAGTAAGAGGACAGGCAAGGCTATCCAACTTTCAGATTTATTAGATGAAGTACCAGTAGATGCTGCAAGATTTTTCTTTAATATGCGTGAACCTAACACACAAATGGATTTTGATATAGACCTTGCAATAAAGCAGGATTCCCAAAACCCAGTATATTACGTACAATATGCCCACGCAAGAATTTGCAGTATTCTAAGAAATCTTCAAAAGGAAGGTATCTCTCCAAAGGATATCAATGATATAGATTTAACTCTTCTATCCTCAAAAGAAGAAAAAGATTTAATTATGCATTTGGCTCTTTATACAAGCGAAATTATAAATTCAGCCAAAAGCTATAATCCTGCCAACATGACAAAATACGCTATTGATTTAGCGACTTTATTCCATAAATTTTATTCAAGCTGCAGGGTAAAATGTGATGATGAAAAATTAATGTATGCAAGAATCAATCTTTGCCTAGCAGTTAAAACCTCTATAAACAATCTACTTTCCATGTTTAAGGTTTCCGCGCCTGAATCCATGTAGAGTAAAAAATAAACTCCTATGATTATAAGTATTTCTAATAATCATAGGAGTTTAATATATTTTATCGTCAATCTTATGCATAATATTAATTTTTTTCTCTTTGTTCCTTAGCTAAATTTAATTTCCAATTTCTTATTTTATTAGCAGCGCTTCCTGCATTATATGAATTATGTAATTCGGCTACATTTTTCAAATTAGTTCGGTCTTCCCCATTACGTGCAGTTTCATATGAGCGTCCTGTAACACTCCTAACAAAGTCATAATTGTTTTTGAAAGGTCTGAAACTTCCCTCCGGATTTGCCCTCATATATTTTGACATATTTGCCAATATACCATATGCTGTATTCGGTGTCACTTCAGTCTCAGTCTTTTCTGAATCCGGACCGTCATATTCTCCGTACATTGGCGTGTCATAATGAATTCTGCCCAGACGATCTTTTTTCATAGAAACAGCAATCTTAACCCTATTACAAAATTTCTCATTTCTCAAATGATCAACCCAATATGTATATTCCAGACTTATAGCAGATTGTTGATCTTTTGCTGCAAAGCCAAACAATTTTCCCAATCTAGAAGACTTAACACAAGTCGTAAATTTAATTTTATCAAACTTATTGCCTCCCAGCACAGGTATCTTATATCCAATTGCAGGTTGATAAGGCCTTACCATTATAGGATCATTCTCATCAAACAACCTACATTCCTTCGGAACCTCCTTACCAAATTTCCTTTCCTGTTCCTCTTTACTGTCTGACCAAGAGAACTTATAAGCCTTCCCCTTATGCATGTCAACACTCAAATCCTTTTCCGGATTCACACATATTTTTTTAACCTGTATATCATTGGACCTTTTCCCGTCGAATGTAGTATTATCTTCTAAATATTCTCTATATCGAGCCTCTGCGGGTAGACTCTCGAAACCAAATCCCGTTTCTAGCACATATTTTTTGCAGGCATCAGCAGCCTTTAGCGCATCTAACTCCTCAAGAAATTGACCTTTATAGCCTAGACCCGCATACATATTACCAGCATTAATATATTGTCTTGAAGCAGCAATATTGAGAGTGCTTATATCCATCATATCTCTAGCTTTATTAAGCATTTCAAAATCATGAGACATTTGCCATTTTTCTTCTTGGCTCATTTTGTTGTATTTCTTTTTATTTCTTTTTATTTCACGGCTGGTATATTGCATCATACAAATTCCCCCAATACTATTTTCAATTTTATTATAGCACATTTTCAACTTTTTTCACGTTGAATTTTCTTTGATTCTATATATAATTTTGTAGAATTAAACCAAAAACGGCACTCAATAAAACTTGGGTGCCGTTTATTTTTTAGAATAAGAAATTTTTAAATGTCATGTAAGCCATATATGTGTCTACTTTTGAGACAACTTCAAATGGGGAATGCATGGAAAGTACGGGTACTCCCAAATCGACAACGTCAACATTTAGGTTTGCTATAAACTTAGCAACGGTTCCTCCACCGCCACCATCTACTTTGCCCAATTCTCCCGGCTGCCAAAGTATATTATTTTCATCAAGCATCTTTCTTATTTCGCCCATAAATTCGGCTGATGCATCCGATGTATCATATTTTCCGCCGCTTCCCGTATACTTAGTTATCACAACGCCGTTATTTATAAAGCTGCTGTTCATTGACTCATATACACTTGCATAGTTGGGATCAAAGGCCGCATTTACATCTGCCGACAAACACTTAGATTTTGATAATACGTGCCTTCCTTCTAAGCCATCCATTTTAGCTAAATCTGCTATAAAGTATCTAAAGAAGGATGAATGCATCCCAGTATTACCGTCGCTTCCAACTTCTTCTTTGTCCGCTAAAATAGTCATAACAGTGCTTCTTGGATTTTCACAATCCAATATAGCCCTTAACGCTGTATATGCACAAACTCTATCATCTTGACCATAGCCGCCTACCATACTTCTATCAAAGCCTATATCGCTCGACTTAAACGCAGGAACTAATTCAAGTTCAGCTGATAAAAAGTCTGATTCGATAATGCCATATTTTTCATTTAGTAACCTCATTATATTAAGCTTTACTGCTTCTGAAGCCTCGTCATCTTTAAACGGGCGGCTGCCTATTAAAATATTTAAATCTTCTCCGGTAAAGCCCTCTAACATAGTTTTTTTCATTTGTTCCTTTGCCAAATGGGGCAAAAGGTCTGTTATGCAAAAACAAGGATCACCTATATCTTCTCCAAGCCTTATTTCTATAGAGGTTCCATCCTTCTTAATTACTTTACCATGGAGCGAAAGCGGAATAGCTGTCCATTGATACTTTTTAATTCCACCGTAATAATGAGTTTTGAAAAATGCTAAACCGTTATCCTCATAAAGTGGATTTGGTTTTAAGTCTACTCTTGGCGAATCGACATGGGCTGCAGCCATCTTTATGCCGTTTTTACTACCGTTTCGGCCTATAACTGCTAATACTAAAGCTTTGTTTCTGTTATTATAATAAACCTTATCTCCTGCTTGATAGTTTTTGGAATAATCGAACTCTACGAATCCCTTTTCCTTTGCAAGTGCAAGAGATTCCTTTATAAATTCTCTTTCAGTTTTAGCCCTATTTAAAAAATCTTTGTATCCTTCACAAAATTCATCTGCTTTTTTTACATCCTCATCGCTTACTTTTAGAATGCCGTTTTGCTTTTTCATCAATAGCTCTTCTCTAAATTTTTCAGCCTGAGACTTTTCTTCTTTAATTTCTTGCATAATCAATTTCCTCACTTTCTAAAAATACAAATTTCTATATATTTTTCTATTATATATAACCTCATCTACATAAAACCTGGTTTCGGGGTACGGGATGTATGAAAGAGTTTTTCCATCATAAGAACAATCTCGATCTAAAAGCCATCTATCCACTGCACCCATGCCTGCATTATATGCACTTATGGCTACCTCGTCACAATCATATTTATTTAATAAGATAGACAATAAATGAGTCCCGTAATCAATATTTATTTCCGGATCTGAAAGGTATGTTTCATCCATATATTCATCATCAGTATATCGCTGCAACCAAGTAAATGTATCCGGCATAAGCTGCATAAGCCCTTTAGCTCCTGCCCTTGATTCGGCACGCACTGTAAAATTACTTTCGCTTTTTATCACTGCATATACTAAGGCTTCTTCTACATTGTATTTTTTCGCAGATTGATGCACATATTGTTGATACTCCAACTTGTATACCTTTTTCATTAGGTACCTTTGTGTACATCCCGAGCTGACAACCAATAGTGCTAATAGGGACAGGCCTGTCATTAATAATACAATAATCATTACCCTAACTTTTTTCTTACTCACTATAGGCCTTCTTCCTAATTTGATATACTATCTTTTCGGCTTCATGTTTGAACTCATCTAAACTCAACTCTCCGTTTAAAATAACATCCGACCTATCCTTATAGTATTTTTCAGATTTTTGAACGCTAATTCTTTTTCTTGCTAAATCTATTGTAATATTATCACGTTTAATTATCCTGTCTAACCTTGTAGCATATCCGGCAGTAACTGAAATAATTATATTGCAAATGTTATTGAGTCCACTTTCAAAAAGAAGAGGTGCATCTATCGCAATAATATTTACCTTGGATTTTTTTAAAAATTCTATTTTATTCTTAATTTCTGATAATATAGACGGAAACATTATATCGTTTAGCTTCTTTGTATTTTGATCTGAAGTGAAGGCCCTTGATGCCAGGAGTTTTCTATTAAGGATGCCGTTTGAGTTTGTTATATCACTTCCAAACTCCTTCTTTAAAAGAGGTATGAGACTCTTGTCCTTTTTTAAAACTTCCTTAGCCTCTATGTCAGCATCTATAATAGGTATACCGCTTTTACTTAGTATTTTTGCAAGAGTGGATTTGCCCGCACCTGTCTGCCCTGTTATCCCAACTATAACAGTCCTGCTCATAGACTAAGCATCTCAAATCCTGCTGCCCTTATCAATCTGTTGTAAACCGCCATACCTATACCGTCCGGGTTAGGACACCTTGCATATATTATCTTTATATCCCTTTTATCGTCAAACTTTCTTAATGCCGCAAATAAATTTTTAGCCTGATCTATTTGGTTATCCTCTTTGCCATAAGAGATAGAAAAACAGTTCAAACTCTTAATATCATCATCATAACACAATGCTGCTGTATACTCATCACAGTTCTTATTTATATAATCTATATACTTTTCCTTAGATGCTTTAATAAGTATAACCTTTGCCTTTGGTGCGTAGTGTTTATACTTCATCCCAGGTGAACTTACCTTTTCATTGGAATCTATCTTATTAAGTACCGCAGGGTCTACTTCTACCTCACCCAAAACCTCTCTAAGCTGAGACAATGTAATTCCGCCGGGTCTTAATAGTCTTGGCGGTTCAGTAACTACTGTAACAACTGTAGATTCAAGACCTACATCACAGCTTCCCCCATCTAAAACCGCATCTATTTTCCCATCTAAATCCTTTAATACGTGTTCGGCGGTCGTAGGACTTGGACTTCCTGATAAATTAGCCGACGGCGCTGCAAGAGGGCCGGATTCCAATATCACCTCTTGGGCGACCTTATGAGAAGGATATCTCACCGCCACCGTATCAAGGCCTGCACTAACCTCAAAAGGAATTTTATCGGATTTTGGCATTATAATTGTAAGGGGTCCCGGCCAAAATGCTTTTGCAAGCTTTTTTGCATTAGCTGGAAATGATGAAACTATACCGCAAAGTTGGTCTAAATTTGCAATATGAACAATCAATGGATTATCCATAGGCCGGCCCTTAGCCTTAAATATATTAGCAACAGCCTTACCGTTTAGTGCATCAGCAGCAAGCCCATATACTGTCTCAGTTGGGATTGCAACCAGCCCACCGTTTTTAAGAATTTGGCCTGCCTCTTTTACTTGATTAATCGTTAGTTTTTTAGTATTCAAGTCTAATCACCATCTATTTTTCCATACTATTGTTGAGTTTTGCTGCTCTGTCAGCTGTTATAAGTGCATCTATAATTTCATCTATATCACCATTTAAATTGTCTTCCAAGTGATAAAGTGTCAATCCAATTCTATGGTCAGTCAGCCTTCCTTGAGGATAGTTATATGTTCTAATCCTTTCAGAACGATCGCCGGACCCAACTTGTATCCTTCTTTGTGCTGCAATTTCGGAATCATGTTCCTCTTGCTTTGCCTCTAAAAGTCTAGATTTCAAAACCTTCATTGCCTTATCTCTGTTTTTATGCTGGCTTCTTTCGTCCTGGCACTCTACTACTACTCCTGTAGGTATATGGGTAATCCTAATAGCAGACTCCGTTTTATTGACGTGTTGCCCGCCGGCTCCACCTGCCCTATAAGTATCAATTTGCAAGTCTGCAGGGTTTATGTCTATCTCTACATCATCAGCTTCCGGCAAAACTGCTACTGTAACTGTTGAGGTGTGTATTCTTCCTTGAGTTTCAGTCTCAGGAACCCTTTGCACTCTATGAACACCACTTTCAAATTTAAGCCTTGAATATGCTCCCTCGCCGTCTACCATAAAACTTATTTCTTTATATCCGCCAAGCTCAGTTTCGTTGGCATTAATAATTTCCGTTTTCCAGCCTTTCTTTTCAGCATACATACAATACATGCGAAAAAGTACTCCCGAAAACAATGCAGCCTCTTCACCACCGGCTCCGCCTCTTATCTCGATGATTACATTTCTATCATCATTAGGGTCCTTAGGTAGAAGAAGAATCTTAAGCTCGTCTGAAATTCTTGCAATATCATCTCTTGCAGTATCAAGCTCAAGTTCAACCATTTCCTTAAACTCTTTATCAAGACCGCCTTCACTCAACATTTGTTTTGATTCTTTTTCAGTTTGTTTCGCCTTTTTATACTCCCTATATTTTTCGACTATAGGATTGAGGTTCTTGAACTCTTTCATAAGATTACGATAAGCCTCTTGATCTGAAACCACAGCCGGATCATATAGACGATTATTTATATCATCGTACCTTTTTTCCACTAATTCTAATTTATCAAACACAATTTTCACTCCACTTAAACTTTTTTAATTTACAACCTTAATAATTTTACGATCCGCTATGTCTCATCATTCACATAATACCTTCGATATCTATTAAAGCTCAAAATATTACTTAGATACATAAAGTGTACCTAATTTTACTTATTAATTTTATCAAAAATTTCCTTTGTGTCTCTTGCAATAACTATCTCTTCATTAGTTGGTATTACATAAACATCAACTTTAGAATTTTCTGTAGAAATTTTGCCCTCTTTGCCCCTTATCATAGCTTCGTTCAATTTTGGATCTATTTCAACACCAAGATAAGATAAATTCTCGCAAATTGCCGCCCTATGCGAAGGTTGATTTTCCCCAAGTCCTGCAGTAAACACTATAGCGTCACAACCATTAAGAGCTGCTACATAGCTTCCAATGAACTTTAAAACCTGGTACCTAAAAATTTCTTGCGCTAAACATGCCCTTTTATTTCCGTTTTTCGCCGCGGTTGTTATGTCCCTATCATCACTTGAAACCCCGGATATACCCAAAAGCCCGGATTTTTTATTAAGCATCTCGTTCATTTGGCAGGGTGTCATATTTTCCTTTTCCTCAATAAATGTTACTACTGAAGGATCCAATGTTCCAGTCCTTGTGCCCATAATAAAACCATCCAAAGGAGTAAATCCCATACTTGTATCAATGACCTTGCCGCCATCAATAGCAGTTATAGATGACCCGTTACCCAAATGGCAAGTAATCATTTTTAAATCTTTTATATCCCTCCCAATAAGTTCTGCTGCTCTATGGCTTACATAGCGGTGTGATGTACCGTGAAAACCATATCTTCTAATACCATATTTCTCATAATATTCATATGGTATGGTATACATATATGCCTTTTCAGGCATTGTGCAGTGAAATGCCGTATCAAACACAGCAACCTCCGGCACATCTTTTCCAAAAATGTCAATGCAAGCCTTCATTCCCTGCACATGCGCTTCATTGTGAAGAGGTGCTAAAGGCCTAAGCTTCTTAATTCCTTCTATAACTTCAGCATCTATTAAAGCGGACTCGCAGAATAAAGATCCGCCCTGTACTGTCCTATGACCAATAGCAGATACTTCACTCAAGTCCTTAATAACGCCTACTTCTTTATCTAAAAGAAGATCCTTTACCTGCATAAATGCTTCAGTGTGGTTCTTCATATCCACATTTATTTCTTTTTCTTTGCCATATATATTTTTATATCCAACAATTCCGCCGTCTATACCTATTCGTTCGCAATTTCCTTTTGCAAGAACCTTTTCACCTTGCATATCTATAAGTTGATATTTAAGAGATGAGCTCCCTGAATTAATAACAAGAATTTTCATTTACATTCCTCCTAAAACAATATAAATACTTATAATCTAAACTTAGCCCCAAAAATTATATATATTATATAGTAGTATAAAATTAAGAGTTTTTCAAGCAAATTTAACTAAAAGAACTCTTAATTATAAAATTATATTACTATCAAAATAAATTTCCCTTGCAAAAATACCATTATAGTGGTAAAATATATTAAAGAACGATATCTAAGTAGACGGAGAGTGGGTTATCCCACTCTTTTATATTTGTATAGGAGTGTAAGAATGTCTAAAAACCAAAAAATGAACACAACCTCTGCCGTATGGAAAATCGCTGAACCTATCGCAAAGGATTTAGGTCTTAAAATATGGGATATACGCTTCGTAAAAGAAGGAAGCATGTGGTATCTTAGAATATTTATAGATAAGCCGGAAGGCATAACTATAGAAGACTGCGAAAATATGAGCAGAGCTATCGATAAACCGTTAGATGAAGCAGATCCAATAAACGTTTCTTATTGTTTGGAAGTTTGCTCCCCGGGCGTAGAACGTGAGCTTACAAGAGACGAACATTTTGAACAATTTATAGGTCAAAATGTTATGGTAAAGTTTATTCGACCTATTAAGTCCGGTCAAAAGGAAATAAACGGCATACTAAAAGAATATAGTAATGGTAATATAACAATAATTTCATATGATGATGAAGAAATGTCTTTTTCAAAAAAGGATACAGTATACGTAAAGTTAGATGACTTTAATAATTAACGGAGGAATAAAAAGATGAAGAAAAAGAACGATATATTTGAGTCTCTTGAGCTGCTCGAAAGCGAAAGAGGAATCCCAGTAGATTTTATGTTGGAAAAAATACAAAAAGCTATTATTACAGCTTGCAAAAACAGCTATGATGGAAATGACGAAGCTATAATAAAAATTGACCGCCAAAAAGGTATTTTTGACGTAAGGTTAATGAAAGAGGTTGTTGAAGAGGTTTCGTGCAAAGGTAAAGAAATTGCTCTTGCGGACGCTATATTCATTGATCCATATGCTGAAATAGGAGACAAAGTTCCTGTCACTCTAAACACCAAAGAATTTGGAAGAATCGCAGCTCAAACTGCAAGAAATATAATAAGACAAGGCATCCGTGATGGCGAAAGAGAGCAAATCTTCCAGGAGTTTCAAGATAAATACCACACAATAGTCACTGCTACTGTTGAAAAAATAGATGACAGAACAGGCAATGCAACAATAAAGATAGGCAAGGCTGAAACTGTCTTACCAAGATCAGAGCAAATATCAAGTGATGAACTAAAAGAGGGAGATCTCGTAAAGGTCTATATTTCTGATGTAAGAGAGACTGAAAGAGGGCCTAAAATCATGGTTTCCCGCACACATGCCGATTTCGTAAGAAAACTTATCGAGACTGAAGTCCCCGAAGTAAAAGAAGGTATTGTGGAAATATTAAATATAGCAAGAGATGCAGGCATTAGAGCAAAGGTTGTAGTTAAATCCAATGACCCTAATGTAGATCCTGTTGGAGCATGCATAGGCTCAAAAGGTAATAGAATAATCTCTATTGTAAAGGAATTAGGTGGAGAAAAAGTAGACGTAATAGCCTATAAATCAAACAAGGCAAGTCTTGTTAAAGCTTGCTTGGCTCCTGCGGAAGTTCTTGATATATATATGTTAGATAGTGAAGAAAAATCCTGCGTTGCAGTCGTTCAAAGTGAACACTTCTCATTAGCTATAGGCAACAAAGGTCAAAACGTACGCTTGGCTGCGAGAATCACAGGAATGAAAATAGATATAAAAACTATTGAATCATTGACTGAAGAAGATATAAAAGGGTTTGAAGAAACTTTATTAAATTCTAAAGAATCACAATCTAATGAACCAAACGAAAGCAAAGAAAGCCAAGATAAACAAGAATCCTCAAAAGAGGATGTTACAACAGATACTGAAGAAGAAACCAACACTATTGAGGAAACTTCAAATAAAGCTGACGTAGATGAATCAAGCGAAGAATAATTTTACTCTTATTTAGATTAAAATTAATGATAGAAAGGCGGCGTATTATGCAAAAAAAGCACATACCCTTAAGAAGATGTGTAGGATGTTATCAATCTAAGCCAAAAGAGCAGCTTATAAGGGTGGTAAAATTACAATCAAAAGAAACAACAAGCTCGAAAATAACAATCGATCCAAACGGTAAGCTCCCCGGTAGAGGTACTTATTTGTGCAGAGACTCCGCCTGTCTAAAGTCAGCGATGAAGGCTAGAAGATTTGAACGTGCGTTTTCATGTCAAATACCTCAAGAATTTTATCAACAATTAGAGGAGGAATTGAATGGAAACTAAGTCTAAAATCATATCTTTTATAGGTCTTGCCAAAAAGGCCGCAAAGCTAAGTATTGGCAAAGATGCCACATATGAATCCATACTCGAAAATACTGCTGAATTAATCCTTTTTTCAAGCGACTTATCAACAAGATCGATTAATGATGTTGAAAAGGCAGCCTCTAAAAAAAATGTTAAAACACTTATGACAAATATATCTATGAGTGAATATGAACAAGTACTTAATAAAAAAGCCGGGATCATATGTATAAAAGACAGCGGATTTGCTAAAAAAATACAAATGCTATGCGAAATACAAGAATAAAGGGGTTTAGTTTATATGATTAAATATAGAATACATGAGATCGCTAAAGATCTAAACGTGACTAATAAAGAAATAATAGGGCTTATTAAAGAACGTTTTGGCGAAACAAAAAAATATATGACAGCTCTAACCGAAGAAGAACTTAACTATATATTTGAATACTATACTCAAAAAAGGGGTATTGATAATTTAGAAGAATATCTTCAAAAAAAGAACCCTGCCGAATCAAAAAAATCTCAAATTAAGAAATCTCCAAAAACCACAAAAAACACAAAGTCAACAACAACAAATGCAGAAAGTAAAAATAACTCTAACACTCAAAAAAATAATGCTCCAAAAAGAAAAGAAAGCAGAGTTATTGATACAAGAGCCGCACAAGTTGATATAGAAAAGTATAATGAAAAGTACTATGTCATGGCTTCTGAAAAGGTTAAGGATGTTAACACTGTTCAAAACAAACAAAAGATCAATCAACGTTCCCAAAGAAAAGGAAAAAATAAATTTGCAAAAAAGGAAACCGAAGCTGAAAGACTTGCAAGAATAGCTGCTCAAAGAAAGCAAAAACCTCTTACAATAACTATTCCTGATGAAATAGTTGTCAATGACCTTGCATTAAAATTAAAGGCTACAGCAGCGGAAGTTATTAAAAAACTTATGCTTTTAGGCATAATGACCAACATTAATGATGTAATCGACTTCGATACCGCAAGTCTTGTTGCAATGGAATTTCATGCTAAAGTCGAAAAAGAAGTTGTAGTCACAATAGAAGAAAAAATTATAGACGACAGTGAGGATGCAGAAGAGGATTTAGTAACAAGAGCTCCCGTAGTAGTCGTTATGGGACACGTTGACCATGGAAAAACCTCACTACTAGATGCTATAAGAAAATCTGACGTCACCTCAACAGAAGCCGGCGGCATTACTCAACATATCGGTGCTTACAGCGTAAATATTGACGGAAAGCCTATAACATTCTTAGATACCCCGGGCCATGAAGCATTTACTACAATGAGAGCAAGAGGTGCTCAAGTTACTGATATAGCCGTATTGGTAGTTGCTGCAGATGATGGCATTATGCCTCAAACCGTAGAAGCTATAAACCATGCAAAAGACGCAAATGTATCGATTATAGTAGCAATAAATAAGATGGATAAACCGGGAGCTAACCCTGACTTAGTAAAACAACAGCTCACTGAATATGGCATCGTTCCCGAAGAATGGGGCGGCGATGTACCTTGTATACCTGTTTCCGCAAAAACTAAAAGCGGTATCAAAGAACTCCTTGAAATGATAGTTCTAATCGCAGAAATGAAGAATTTAAGAGCTAATCCAAATCGTGCTGCAAAGGGAACTGTAATTGAATCAAGACTTGATAAATCTAAAGGTCCTGTCGCTACAGTATTGGTGCAAAACGGTACACTATCTATAGGTGATACTATCGTAGCAGGAACTACTGTAGGAAGAGTAAGGGCTATGTCTAACTACAAAGGTGTAAAAGTTAAAAGCGCAGGCCCGTCAACACCTGTTAAGATTACAGGACTTGATGATGTTCCATTTGGTGGAGATGTCTTTAACTGCGTATCTGATGAACGTCTTGCAAGAGAATTGGTTGAACAAAGAAAAGAAAAGAGAAAAGAAGAAAAATTCAATTCTGCAACTAAAGTTACTCTTGATAACTTATTTGACCAAATGCAATTAGGCGAAATCAAGGAACTCAAAATTATAATTAAGGCCGATGTTCAAGGTTCAGTCGAAGCTGTTCGTCAATCACTAGAAAGATTAACCAACGAAGAAGTTAGAGTCCATGTTATCCACGGCGGAGTTGGAGCTATCAATGAGTCAGACGTTATGCTTGCAAGCGCTTCAAATGCTATAATCGTAGGCTTTAATGTACGTCCAACCCCTATTGCTGAAGAAAACGCAAAACAAAATAATGTCGACATTCGTTTATATCGTATTATTTATGATTGCATTGAAGAAATAGAGCTTGCTATGAAAGGATTAAGAGATCCTAAGTTTAGAGAAGTTGTCATTGGTAAAGCAGAATGCCGCGAAGTTTATAAAATAAGTAAAGTCGGCACCATTGCAGGAAGTTATGTCGTAAGTGGAAAAATTTCAAGAAATGCCGGTATTAGAGTTGTAAGAGACGGTATTGTTATAGCAGAAGATACAATACTTTCACTAAGAAGATTCAAAGATGACGTTAAAGAAGTAGCTCAAGGTTATGAATGCGGTATAGGTCTTGAAAAATTCAACGATATTAAGCAAGGCGATATCTTCGAAGCGTTCATAATGGAAGAATATAGAGAAGACTAATCATATATTACTTATTCAAAGGAGGCTTAACATGCCTAGTCACAAAGCACAAAGAAATGCTGAAGATATAAAAAGAGAGCTTACCGCTATACTAAGAGAAATGAAAGACCCTAGGGTAAGAGATGCACTTATAAGCATAGTTAGGGTAGATGTTGCAAAAGATTTATCGTTTTGCAAAGTATATATAAGCGCTATGGAAGGAATGGATGCAGCTAAAAAGGCCGTGGCAGGCCTTAAATCCGGGGAAGGTTTTATAAAACATGAACTTGCAAGCAGGCTTAGCCTTAGACAAATTCCCTCTATTTCCTTTAAGCCTACAGACTCTATAGAATACAGCGCAAATATCTCAAAACTCATAAATAAGCTAAAGGACGATGAAGATGACGAGCTTAAGTAATATAGCAGAAAAAATAAAAGAAAACGATTGCTTTTATATTTTGACCCACCAGTATCCCGACGGGGATACTTTGGGTTCAGCTTGTGCTCTTTGCAAAGCTCTTCAAAAAATAGGCAAAATGGCTAAAGTCGTCAACACAAGTGAAATTCCTAAAAAATACGACTATTTATTTTCAGGTATATTAAACCAAGACTTTATCCCGAATTTTATTATAAGCGTTGACGTAGCAAGTACTAATCTCTTAGGAAAAAATCTAGAGCAATACAAAGAAATAATCAACTTAAAAATTGACCATCATATCGAAAAAGAAAACTTTGCTCATTTATCTTATATAGATTCAACCAAAGCGGCAACAGCCGAAATAATATACGCGCTTATAAACGCTATGTATATACCAATCGATAAAGATATTGCAAATGCTATATATACGGGAATATCAACTGATACAGGCTGTTTTAAATATTCCAATGTAACCCCCGAAACGCACAAAATCGCAGCAAGAATGATTGAACTTGGGGCCGAACACAGTTTCATTAATAAAATTATGTTTGATACTAAATCTAAAAATAGAATGGAGCTTGAAAAACTTGTATATAATTCAATAAGCTATCATTTTAACGCTAAATGTGCGGTTATATTTATTACAAATGAAATGCTAAAAGAATCCCAAGTAACTGATGAAAGTGACCTTGAAGGCTTTGCCTCAATACCAAGAAAAATTGAAGGCGTGTTAATAGGCGTCACCCTAAGAGAAAAAGAAAATGATGTATTCAAGGTATCAATTAGAACCAGCGATGAAATAGACGCCTCAAAAATATGCGAAAAATTAGGTGGCGGTGGTCATAGGGCTGCAGCAGGCTGCACTATAAGCAGTAAAAAAGAAGATGCCCAAAACAAAATATTAGAAATAATAAAAGATGAATTGGAAAACATATTATGATAAACGGAGTTATCGTTATCGACAAGCCCAAAGATTTCACATCATTTGATGTTGTGGCAGTCATGAGAAAATTACTTCATACTAAAAAGATAGGCCACACGGGGACATTGGACCCAATGGCTACGGGAGTTTTGCCCATTTTAGTAGGAAATGCAACAAAAGCCCAATCTTTGCTCCCAAATACTAATAAAGAGTATATTGCTTCATTTAAGCTTGGAATAAAAACGGATACTCAAGATATTACCGGGGAAATTATCACAAAATGTGATTTTGACGTTAAAACAAGTGATGTGAAACAAGCACTTAGCAGTTTTTATGGTGACATACTGCAGGTTCCGCCTATGTACTCTGCCTTAAAACAAGACGGTAAACGATTATATGACCTAGCAAGACAAGGCATAGAAGTTGAAAGAAAACCACGAAAAATTAATATATCAAAAATAGAACTTCTAAACTTTGATGAAACCATAGGCGAAGGATCATTTATAGTATCGTGTTCAAAAGGTACGTATATAAGAACTATTTGCGAAGATCTTGGCAAAAAATTAGGTACCTACGCAGTTATGACGGACCTTAGAAGGACATTTGCCTGCGGATTCGATCTATCAAATTCGCTTACTATCGATAAAGCAAGAGATTTAGAACCAAAACTCGAAAATTATATTTTACCGGTCGAAAAATTATTCCTAAATTATAAACCCATATGCATTAGCGAAGCTCAAACCATACGATTTAAAAATGGCGGAGCCTTGTCTATTGACCGCCTCAGGCTTAATTCATACACTCCTAAAGACGAAGAAATTTTTAGAGTATTTGACCCTAGGCAAACCTTCTTGGGACTTGGTATCATATCTATAGAAAAAGAAATGCTAAAAGTATTAAAACATTTTTAAAACATTAACTTTTGCTGTTTAAAAGGATCTTTGTATATGATTATATATAATAAGCTTTCGCATTCTAACTCTAAAACATCAGTAGCCCTCGGGCTTTTTGACGGCATACATCTTGGTCATCAAGCCGTAATATCCAAGGCAGTCGATATATCAAAACCTAATTTAGTCCCTACTGTATTTACGCTTAATAATATATATAAACCTAATGACCAAAATAAAGGCAAAGATAATATCATAAGCAAAAGCCAAAAGGAAATTTTGCTTGAAAATATAGGAATAAAACAAGTTTACGAGATAGATTTCAGTTCTATTTCAAAACTTTCTCCACAAGAATTCGTAAACACTGTTTTAGTCGATAAGCTTAACGCAAAAAAAGTTGTTTGCGGCTTTAATTATCACTTTGGCTTTGGTGCAAAGGCAAATGCTTATGATCTAAAAAAGCTATGTAACGAAAAAAATATAGATGTGGTCATAATAGCCCCTCTTAATTACAAAGAAAATCCCATAAGCTCTACAAGAATAAAAAACTGCATCAAGGAAGCCAAACTTGATGATGTGAAAAATATGCTTGGAAGATATTTCTCGTTTGAAAATGTCGTTATAAACGGCAAAAAATTGGGTAGAACCATTGGTATTCCAACCATTAATCAAGATTTTGAGGAAGGACTAATAATCCCTAAATTTGGGGTATACTTTTCTATTACCACTTATGGGTCTAAAAAGTATTGTTCTGTCACGAATATAGGATTAAAACCAACATTTGAAGGTTCAAAACCCAATATCGAAACATGGCTTATAGATTATAATGGTGAAGATATTTATGGGCATAATGTAAAAGTAGAGCTTGTCAAATATTTAAGAGAAGAAAAAAAATTCACTTGCTTACAAGACTTAAAAAATCAAATACTTAGCGATGCATCAATAGCTAAGAAAATGTATAATAACCTATTTGATAAAAATCATGTAAAAAATCTTGCACTATAGCTTAATGGCTTATAATGCAAGATTTTTATTTTTTTATAGACAGCAAAATAATATATTTAAAATTATTTACTCTCCTTTTTTGAAAAAAGTTGACTTAGTCCCATTATTAAAAGTAAAATTCCAAAAAGTTTACTTAAAATATTATCATCCAACATATAAGAAAGCTTTGTTCCAAAAAAAGCCCCTACCACTCCTAAAATCGATGAAACTACAGCTACTTTAAGTGAAATAAGTTTCTTTTTAAAATACACAAAAACCGCTATCAGTGCAGACGGTATAAAAAATATTAAATTAATTCCTTGGGCTGTTGCTTGGGGAGTGTCAGTAAATAATGACAAGTAAATAATCAGTATTCCCCCGCCCCCTAGTCCCATAGCACCAAGCAACCCTGAAAGAACACCCGCTATTGAAGTTAACATCCCGCTCATCTTAGCAACATCCTATAAGAAGCCCAAAGCATAAGTATTGAAAAAATCTTCTTTAAAAGATTTTGATTGATCTTAGGCAGAATCCATGCACCTATAATAGACCCTATCACTCCCCAAAGTAAATATGGGTAACTGTCGCTTAAGGTCACACTCCCGGAACTTAAATACATAGCTGCACTAAAAATACATATAGGCAATATAATACATACTGAAGTAGCATGGGCCTTTTTTCGCTCCAGACCCGATTTTACAAGCATTGGCACTATTATCATTCCCCCGCCGGCTCCTAAAAGCCCATTTAAAACTCCTGCTAAAAGACCTCCCAAATATGAAAGAAACTTTTTCAAAAGGCACTTCCCCTTAATAAATGTAATTAAAGTTATTATTTTCTAAAATAATTATTGTATGCATATATAAATTACAATTTCTCTTTTAGTATAAAATCCAAATGTTATGTCAATTTTATAAATAAGAATATTTGTTAAGGGCGGTCAACATGAAAAAAAACAAATTAAAAGTAATTATACTTACTCTCACAATGTTTTTATTGCAGGGGTGCTCGAATATAATAAGTCCAAGCTATATAAATTCACCCTCCTCAAATCATAACCTAAATGGGAAGCTCACCTTAAACGGTTCCACCTCGATGACAAGACTTTGTAATTCCTTAGCCGAGGAGTTTTCCAAACTTTACCCTGATATTCATGTTGAAAAATCAGATACCGGCTCAGGAGCTGCAGTTGGCGCAGTACTTAGTGGCAATTCTTTAATAGGAGATCTATCAAGGGAACTCAACGATGAAGAAAAAAGTGATTCCATTAATGCAATAACAATAGCCTATGATGGTATAGCTGTCATTGTAAATAAGGATAACCCTATAAATAACCTCTCTTACAGCGAACTTCAAGACATTTTTACAAAGAAGATAACTAATTGGTCCCAATTGTCCCAAAAAAGTCAAAGGATAACCCTTGTAGGCAGAGAAGAGGCTTCAGGAACCCGTGACGGTTTTGAATCGGCTCTAAATATAGTCTCTAAGACTAAATACGACGTACAATACCAGGAGAATGGTGATATAATCTCAAAGGTAACCAGTGATCCCTCAGCAATCGGTTACTGCTCCTTATTCTCGGTTTCAGGAAATGTAAAGGCTATAAGCGTCGACAATATAAGTCCAAGCGACAAAACTATACTTTCTAAAGAATATAAAATAACAAGACCTTTTATAGAAGTATACTCTAAAAATAAGGAAAATGAACTTATTAATCTTTGGTTTGAGTTTATAAAAAGTGATATGGGTAAAGATATTATTATTAAACAAGGGCTTGTCCCTGCCTATATATCTTGATATGAGGAGGGATGATATTGGAGAATTTCATTATAGAGGATACTAAAAATCCAAAAAGCAAAAAGGCCATAACATATAAGACTATTATATTGGTATTTTGTGTTTATAGCTTAATTTCCTTCTTTTGCAAGTGCATTAAATATACATTAGAGGATCATGTCTATAATCTTTCACTGTTTCAAATATTAAAAGATAAAGGTTTGCTTTTTAGAAATGATATTATATATTTCCCTATTGTCGAAAAAGTGATAATACTATTAATGTCTATATCTTTCTTTTTAGGTGTTTATTTTCTTATTATAGATAAATTAAAATTTGCATCCTACTCCTTTCTAATTTTATCTATCGCCATAATAGGTTCTATGCTTTTTGCGTCATCAATCAATTTTGATAAAGGTTCTATGAGTATCACTTTTTCTTTCCTAATTATTCTGATGTTTATATTTAATATACTAAACGTAGCTGTTTCTGCACTAATATACTCAAAGGAAAAGTTATCTGAAATTATATTCTTTTTGTCCTCGTGCATATCAATCGGTTTTGTTGCCTTGATTACATTGTATATGCTAATATGCGGATTGCCTGCTATATTTGAAATAGGTTTCTTTAATTTTATTTTGGGAAAAGATTGGGAGCCGTCAAATAATATATATGGAATTTTACCTTTGATATTATGTTCTTTTAGCGGAACATTGGGAGCTATTATAATAGGTGTCCCTATAGGAATATTGACAGCCGTATTTTTAGCCGAAATCTCACCCAACAACATTTCAAATATTATAAGGCCGTTAATACAGCTTTTAGCGGGTATTCCTTCAGTCGTATATGGATTCTTTGGTATGCTTTTTATAGTACCTATCATAAGAAATATATTTAGGGACCTTTCAGTGGGAGACAGTTTATTAGCCGTAATAATAATTTTATCCATAATGATTTTACCAACAGTTATCACAATATCAGAGTCCTCTTTAAGGTCAGTGCCCATATCATACAAAGAGGCATCTCTTGCTTTAGGTGCGACACCTATAAGAACTATTTTTAAAATCACAATACCCGCTGCAAAATCCGGGATATTATCCGCCGTTATACTTGGTGTTGGCAGAGCTATAGGAGAAACAATGGCTGTCATAATGGTTGCAGGAAATGTTGTTAATATGCCGTCTATCTTAGGGAGCGTTCGCCTCCTTACAACGGGGATCGTACTTGAAATGTCATATTCTTCGGGACTTCATAGGCAGGCCCTCTTTGCTATAGGCCTTGTGTTATTTGTATTTATTATGATTGTTAATATTTCTTTTTCCTTTATTTCAAGAAGGAGTGACTTAGGTGCAAAAAAATAGCAGCTCTATATATAGAGATACCAATAAAAAGTGGGAGTCCTTCCTAAAAGCAGCCATATACATTTCTACCGCAATTACTATTTTTATATTGATTGGAATTATATATTATATATTTTCAAACGGACTTCCGTATCTAAACTGGAATTTCATAACAAACATATACTTGGAAAATGACGAAAATAAAAGGGGCATATTGCCTATGATAATAAACACAATGTATATTATAGTAATAACCCTCTTAATCTCCGTACCAATTGCAATATCATCTGCCATATATATGACCCAATATGCAAAGCAAGGAAAGCTAATTCGTTTCATTCGCTTTACGACGGAGATATTATCCGGTATTCCATCTATTATTTTCGGCCTTTTTGGATATTACTTTTTTTGCGTTACATTTAAATTAGGTACCTCAATCTTATCAGGAAGTCTCACTATGGCTATATGTATATTGCCCACCGTAATTAGAACAACCGAGGAGGCCCTCTTATCAGTGGATCCTTCATATAAAGAAGGTGCTATGGCGTTGGGTGCATCTAAATTAAAGGTCATTTTGGGAATAATACTCCCATGCGCTTTATCTGGAATCACTACCGCAATAATCTTATCTATTGGCAGAATAATAGGAGAGTCCGCCGCTTTACTTTATACTTCGGGCATGGCATATAATATGCCGACTAACTTTTTAGGTCACATCTTATCGAGCGGCAGGACACTAACTCTTCATTTATATCAAATTTCAAAGCAGGCAGCCTCCCCCGATGCATTTCAAATAGCTTTTAAAACTGCAAGCATATTATTAATTATAGTATTTTTATTAAATCTATTAGCTTGGGTTATATCAAGAATATTTAAAAAACAATAAAGGTGAAGATCTATGGGTACAAAAGTGTTAATAAAAGACCTAAATCTTTTTTATGGAAGTTTTCATGCACTTAAAAATATTAATCTAAAAATACCTACAAACGAGGTTACCGCGTTTATAGGTCCGTCGGGATGCGGCAAATCAACCTGTCTTAAATGCTTAAATCGCATGAATGATCTAACAACAAACTGCAAAATTTCAGGCAAAATATTAATAGACAACGAAGATATCTACAATCCTCAAGCCAACGTCACTTTGCTTAGAAAAAAGGTAGGCATGGTATTTCAAAAGGCAAATCCATTTCCCATGAGTATATATGATAACATAGCTTATGGCCCTAAAATACATGGAATTAAGGCAAAAGACGAACTTGACCAAATAGTGGAAAGGTCCCTTATCCAAGGTGCTCTATGGGACGAGGTAAAGGATCGATTAAAAAAGTCCGCCCTAAGCTTATCAGGAGGTCAGCAACAAAGATTATGTATTGCAAGGGCATTGTCCATAAGCCCGGACATAATATTAATGGATGAGCCGACCTCAGCACTCGACCCAATATCAACTCAAAAGATAGAAACACTCGTCGAAGAGCTTAGGGAAAAATATACTGTTATAATAGTAACCCACAACATGCAGCAGGCTATGAGAGTATCCGATAAAACTGCCTTCTTCTTGATGGGAGAAGTAGTGGAATTTCAAGATACGTCTATTATGTTTGATTCTCCAAGCGATGAAAGAACACAAAAATATATTCAAGGTAAGTTTGGTTAATCCTAAATTTAATGTTAAACTGTACATGAAAATTGAAAAAGTAAACCAATTGTGCTAGAATTAGCTAGATAAATTAATTACGATCATGGAAGGAATGTTATTTTAATGTCTATAAGCGAAAACTATAATCTATGGCTTCAAAACGCTGTAGAAGATAAGGATTTACACGAAGAATTAGTAAGTATAAAAGATAACGAAGAGGAAATATATGATAGGTTCTATAAAGAACTATCCTTTGGTACTGCGGGCCTTAGAGGCGTAATTGGAGCAGGCACCAATCGCATGAACATTTATACTGTAAGAAAAACAACTCAAGGTCTTGCTAATTACATAAAAGCAAATTTCAAAGATAATCTAAGCGTTGCTATAGCCCACGATTCAAGAATAAAGGCAAGGTTATTTTCAAAGGAAGCTGCTGCAGTTTTAGCCGCAAACGGAATTAAAGTATATATAACAAAAGAGCTTGAACCCACACCCGTTTTATCCTTTGCTGTAAGGGAATTCTCCTGCAATGCGGGAATAATGATAACTGCAAGCCACAATCCTGCTAAATACAATGGCTACAAATGTTACGGCCCCGACGGATGTCAAATGACAGACTTTGATGCGGGCTGCGTATATAAAGAAATTCAAAAAACAGATATCTTCTCAGGTTATAAGACAATGGACTTCGAGAAAGCTGTTAAAGAAGGACTTATTGAGTATATAGAAGACGGATTTTATGAAAAATACCTTGATATGGTAAGCTTACAATCAGTCAATAAAGATATATGCAAGGATTCAAATCTTAAAGTAGTATATACACCATTAAATGGTACAGGAAACAAGCTTGTAAGAGCTATATTATCAAAAATAGGCGTATCTAATGTTTCGATAGTTAAAGAACAAGAAAATCCTGACGGCAACTTCCCTACTTGCCCATATCCTAACCCGGAGATTAGAGAAGCTTTAGAGCAAGCGTTAAAATTAGCTCAAGAAGAGCATCCTGACTTAGTCCTAGCAACAGACCCCGACTGCGATAGAGTTGGTATCGCAGTAAAAGATGAAAATCTTGAATATAAGTTACTTACAGGAAATGAAGTTGGAATACTCCTAATAAACTATATCCTATCATGCAGAGAAAAACTTGGTAACCTACCTAAAAATCCTGTTGCAGTAAGGACTGTCGTTTCTAGTATAATGGTAGATAAAATCGCTAAGAAGTATGGATGCGAACTTAGAACCGTACTTACAGGATTTAAATATATTGGTGAACAAATTTTAAACCTAGAAAAAGTAAATGAACAAAATAGATTTGTATTTGGCTTTGAGGAAAGTTACGGCTATTTAGTAGGCACATATGTAAGAGACAAAGATGCCGTTGTTGCATCAATGCTAATATGCGAAATGGCCGCTTATTATAGAAAGCAAGGTAAAAGCCTATTGGAAGTTTTATCAAGCTTATACGACGAATATGGCTACTATAAAAACCAAACATTAAGCTTTAGTTTTGAGGGGGCTTCAGGCATGCAAAAAATGCAGGATATCATGAATTCCCTAAGAAATAATCCGCTTGAAGAAATCGCAGGAATGAAAGTATTGCGTCTAGATGATTACAATACTTCTACCTCAATCGATAAGGTTAATAACGCAATCACAACAATTAACCTTCCAAAATCTAACGTTATATCCTATTCTCTTGAAGGCGGCAATGCTGCTATAATAAGACCGTCCGGCACCGAACCTAAAATTAAGTTCTATATTACCTCAGTTGGAAATTCTATCGACGACGCTAAAAATATAAATGATAAAATCGCACAATCCTTAAACGAAGTTTTAAAATAAACAAAATGAGACTTGTTGTATAACAAGTCTCATTTTGTTTATTCATAATGGTTTATTTTCTTATTAAATCTTTTATAACTTCCGATGCAATTATCATTCCCGCTACCGGAGGTACAAACGAAACGCTCCCGGGAGTCTGCCTTTTTTTATGTGATGAAACGCTCTCCTCCTCAAAATTCAATGGCTTTAACGGTTCTTCTTTAGAATACAATACCTTTAAATTTTTAATACCTCTAGCCTTTAATTCTTTGCGCATTACCCTACACAATGGGCAAACGGAAGTTTTAAAGATATCCGCCACCTCAAATTGAGTTGGGTCTAATTTATTTCCTGTCCCCATGCAGCTTATTATTTTAATTCCCATCTTTTTAGCTTCCATTACTAAGGAAATCTTTGATGATACCGTATCTATAGCGTCTACTATGTAATCGCAATCCTTGATAAAGTCCAGTGTTTCTCCCTGGAGATACAATCTTTGATATACCTCTACCTTGGCATCCTTATTTATAGATTCTATTCTTTCCTTTGCCAATAAAACCTTTGGTTTGCCTATAGTTTGACTTGTCGCTATAAGTTGTCGATTAATATTTGAGGCTGAAACCACATCATCATCTATCAGCGCAAAAGAGCCTATTCCTCCCCTTGCTAAGGCCTCAGTTACAAAAGAGCCTACGCCTCCAATACCAAAAATTGCAACCTTAGATCCTAACAGTTTATTTATATTTTCCTCACCTAAAAGCATTGCGCTTCTTACAAGTTCTTCCTTCAATATTTTGTCCCCATTCTGCATATAATTTATTGACTATTATTATATCATGATTTATTATAATATAAAACAAATATAGGAGGATTAAAATGTATAATATTGGTGTGGATATAGGTGGTACAAACATCGCAGTTGGTATAGTCGATCAATCTTTTAATATAATTTCAAAAACAAGCTTTAAGACTGCTGTCCCAAGAAGTGAAAAAGAAATTTGTGACGATATAAGTAATCACATATTAAAATTAGTTAAAGAGTCCTCAATTTCAATGGACGATATAGGTTCGATAGGTATAGGTGTTCCCGGCTCTGCCAACAAGGAAAACGGCGTTGTTGAACACTGCGCAAATTTGTTTTTCCACAACTGGCACATTGTAGATATGATGCAAAGTAAAATTAATAAAAAAGTTTATATTGAAAATGATGCAAATGCTGCAGCTTATGCCGAATACATCGCAGGGTCTGCTAAAGGTTATAAGGATGTGGTTGTAATAACTCTTGGCACAGGCATAGGTGGCGGAATAATAATAGACGGAAAAATTTTAACAGGTTCTAATTACAATGGCGCAGAAGTAGGACATATGGTAATTAAGTACGGCGGAGAAAGGTGTTCCTGCGGCAGAAGCGGGTGCTTTGAACAATACGCATCAACAAAGGCACTCGTGCGCCAAACAAAACAAGCTATAAAAGAAAACACTAATAAAGACTCTATTATGTTCCAATTGACTGACGGAAACCTAAATAAGGTTAGTGGCAAGACTGCCTTCATAGCTGCCGCACAAGGTGACGCATCAGCTCAAAAGGTACTTGATAATTACTTTGATTACCTTGCGTGTGGAATTACAAATGTTATAAACATCTTCCAACCCGATATTCTATGTATAGGTGGAGGAATAAGCCGTGAAGGGAGTAAACTCCTTGACCCAATAAAGGAGAGAATAGAAAAAGAACGCTATAGCAGGCATGCCCAAAAACAAACAAAGATCTCAATAGCCACCCTAGGTAACGATGCCGGAATAATCGGTGCTGCTATGTTAAAAGAATAGATTATAATAACTGCTTTAAATATTTATAAAAACAATTATTGTTGTAATCTAATATAATCAATATACTAATTATTATTAAAATATAAATTATATATAAAAAACTTCTTTTTATATTTCTTTTAAAGAAATATAAATCAAGTCAACTTACAATAATAGTAAATTTTTACTTATTTTGTCAATAACCCTATAAAAAATAATAATTGACAAAATAATTGTAGTATATTATCATATTGTTTGGTATGAAATTTAGTTAAACTTATAATATATGTCTATGTATCCCATGTTTGACTATTAAATTCCTACATCTAATCTTATTATCTATATAAGAAATTCATTATACTAAAATATTTAAAGGAGTTGAAAGGCTATGTCTTTAAGCGTTTCAGCTTAATAGGCATCCGGATTAAGATGGAAAAAGTCAAAGAAAAATCACTTTTTGCAAAAATATTTGCTGAACAAGACCCAAAGCCTACAATTAAGGATCCTGAAAAGATCAAAAAGAAGTATAATTGGTTGCAGCCTGCAATCTTTGTTTCACTTTTTCTTTTGTACTTTTCTTCATATCTAGGAAGAAAACAACTTGCAATTGGCTTTAACGGAGCTCCCGGCAATGACAGTATGGGTATTGAGGCCATATTTAACCTAGGGGCAGAAGTATATTCTACATTAGGTATGATATATTATTTCTGCTATGCAGTCGGTAAATTTCTAGGAGGAATCCTTGCAGATAAAGCTAACATAAGAGTCTGCTTACCTCTTTCAGTTGCAGTTTCATCGTTATTTCCTCTTGGTATAGTTTTAGCTTGTAACCTATTTTCAAACGGTTCAGTTTCTGAACCTACAATGATTGCTATTATGTATATTTCTTGGGGACTTTCCGGTTTTATACAAGCTGCTTCATTCCCAATGTGTGGTAAAACATTGACATTCTGGTATTCAAATAATAACAGAGCAAAGATTTGGTCATTTTGGTCAACTTCTCATGAACTAGGTTCAGCTGCATCTTTAGGTCTTGCTACATACCTAGTTACATACCTAAATTGGAAAGCTGTATTTTATGTTCCTGCTTTAATTTCTGTTTCTGTTGCTATATTAGCATTCTTCTTACTAAGAGATAAGCCTGTATCACTAGGGTTACCTAACGTTGAAGAATATGCTCATACTGCTGCTGCAAAAGTAGAAAAAGAAGTCGAAGAAGAAGTCGACACAAGATCTCAATGGCAAGTATTTACTCAAGAAATCTTGAGAAGCAAAACTATTTGGATTTTAAGCTTAGCATTTATAAGCGTTTATATAATGAGAGTAGGTCCTACTGACTGGCTACCTAAAATGTTGGAAAATGACTCATTAGGTGCTGTCAAAGCAATTATCGTTCCTGCTTGCGGATGCTTAGGTACATTAAGTATTCCATGGGTATCAGATAAATTATTCGGCGGAAGAAGAGCTCCTGCTATATTTATCTATTTCTTAGTTGCAACATTGTGCTTTATCGGTCTTAGATTAATATCAGTAATTGAACCCGGTGTTCCACCTACTATTCCTCTTGAAGAACACGTATCGGATACAATTCAAATTATATTATATGCTCTATTAGGTATTGCTACATATGGTCCTCTTGTTATGATAGGCGGAGTCGCTGCTATAGAATCAGCTTCAAAGAGAGTTGCTGCAGCTGCTACAGGATTTACAGGAGCTATGGGATATTTAGGCGCTATCTTAATGTCTTACTTAGGAAGATATAGAGCTCAACTTGGTAATGAATTTATATATCATGTATGGATTCTTTCAGGTATAGTTGCTATGATATTAATATTCTTACTATGGAATCAAAAAGCTAATAAAGAATATTCTCATTAACATATTAAATTATGATAAACAAATATCCCCATGCATAGCATGGGGATATTTATCTTTTAGTAAGGTTTATAGATGACTTCAGCCTAAAATATTAATGTTTAATCGTAAGGATAATTTTATATAAATTTTTCTAAAAAAGGTATTGACATTAACGCTGCGTAAAGGCCTATAATTGAAATAGAGCGGGGGAATTCTTTTGAAAACAGTAAATGAGATAGCAAAAATAACGGGTATTAGCAGACGTGCAATACGATATTACGATGGGATTGGTTTACTTAAACCAACTGAGATTTCAGCATCGGGGTATAGGCTTTATGACGATGAAGCCTTGGGTATTTTGCAGCAAATTTTATTTTTCAAAGAAGTTGGTATGCCTCTTAAAGATATTAAATTAATACTTGATAATCCAAATATCGATAGGATAAAACTTTTAGAAAATCATAAGAACCTACTTATCCTTAAAAGAGATTGTATAAGCAATTTAATATCATTAGTTGATAAGATAATAAAGGAGCCTAATACTATGAACTTTACTGAATTTAAGATTATTAAAGAAATTGAAAAAACTATAGATGAGAACCTTAAACTTATAAAAAATACAAGAGGGGAGGACTATCTTTTAAATGACCCATTACATCCGGGAAGTAAAAGTTTGATTGCCAGCGTAAGTAATTATATGGACTATATATTATCAAATACTGAGCTAATAAAAGATATGTATGGAAGCTTAGAAAACTATCTTGAAAATTTAAAACAATGTCCTGAAAGATTAGAGGGTCTTGATTGCTATATAGAGGACATGAAGGAAATTTACAAACAAATTGGCGAGTTGAGAGACCAAGATATAAGCTGTCCTGAAGTGCAGGAATTAGTTGCAAAAATTGATCATTATAATAAGCAAATGAATGGAATCGGGATGAAAGAGATAGCTACCATCGATGTCGATCCGCAAAAATTAAGCGATGAAATGATTAAGGAGTCGCAGGAGTATATGCAGTCATTTATTAAGGCCCATGACGACTTATATGGTGAAGGGTCATATGAATTCCTAACCCGTGCCATAAATTATTATATGGAAAACCTAGAAAAGTAAATATACAAAAAAGAGACAGCCTTACCACTGTCTCTTTTTTTATTATTATTTTATGTTTAATCGTATAAAACTTTTCATTTACTACTTATCAACATTTTCAATATAAATTGTTGATAAACTACTATCTTTATAAATTTAAATGGCTATCTTTAGTATAAGTACAACTTAACTATCGATAGCCATTAAATTATATAAGAATATTATTCTTTATTTTCATTATCATCTGATTCATCATTAGATGATACAGCCATATTATTATCTACTATGCATATTTCTTCATTAGGTTCATTTTTTTCAATTTGTATTTCTCTATACCTCTTCATACCGGTTCCGGCAGGTACAAGCTTACCAATAATAACATTTTCTTTAAGACCAAGCAATGGATCAACTTTTCCTTTAATTGCCGCGTCTGTAAGTACTCTTGTAGTCTCCTGGAAGGAAGCTGCAGATAGGAATGATTCTGTCGCAAGAGAAGCCTTTGTAATACCCAAAAGAACAGGTGTGCATTCAGCCTTTTCAAGGTCTGATTCGCCCTCATTAATACGCCTTTGAATCTCCTCATTAGCCCTTATAAAATCTGATTTTTCAACTAATGAATCAAGTAAAAGATCTGTATCCCCTTGCTTCTTAATCTTTACCTTTTTAAGCATTTGACTTACAATAACCTCTATATGCTTATCGTTGATATCAACACCCTGCATACGATAAACTCTTTGAACTTCTTGGATAAGATAGTTTTTAAGAGCTTCGGTTCCCTTGATAGCCAAAACGTCATGAGGATTAACAGAACCCTCTGTAAGTAAATCACCTTTTTGAACCTCTTGACCCTCTTCAACTTTAAGTCTTGATCCAAAAGGAATTAGATATGCTACTTCTTCTCCTGTTTCTTCGTTATAGATAACAGCATTCTTATTTCGTTTTATTTCTTCAAAACGAACTTTACCCGAAATTTCACTTATAATAGCAACATGCTTTGGTTTACGTCCTTCAAACAATTCTTCTATACGTGGCAAACCTTGGGTAATATCTTCGGCACTCGCAACACCACCGGTATGGAACGTTCTCATTGTAAGCTGAGTACCGGGCTCACCTATAGACTGAGCTGCAATAATACCAACAGCTTCACCAACGCTAACCGGCATACCGTTTGCAAGGTTGGAACCATAGCATTTCTTACAAGCACCATATTTAGCTTTACATCCCAAAATAGAACGTATTTTTATATGATCAACGCCTGCATTAATAATGATATCTGCATCATGGTCATCCATCATCTTATCTTTTGATACCAAAACTTCGTTAGTTTCCTTATCAACGAAATCTTCGCAAAGATATCTTCCGATAAGTCTTTCATGGAATGACTCAATGACCTCATTACCATCTTTAATTTCAAATATTTCGAGTCCTTCATTTGTCATACAGTCGTCTTCTCTAATAATTACATCTTGAGAAACGTCTACCAAACGACGAGTTAAGTAACCTGAATCGGCAGTACGAAGTGCAGTATCTGCAAGACCTTTTCTCGCACCACGTGATGAAATAAAGTATTCCAAAATGTTTAGACCTTCACGGTAGTTAGCACGAATCGGGATTTCAATCGTCTTACCTGATGTATTTGCGATAAGTCCACGCATACCTGCAAGCTGACGTATCTGGCTCATAGAACCACGGGCTCCTGAATCCGCCATCATGAATATTGGGTTATATTGATCCAAGTTATCTTGAAGTGCTGCAGTTACATCATTAGTTGCCTTATCCCAAATTTTAAGTACACGGCTGCAACGTTCTTCATCGGAAATAAACCCTCTTCTAAACTGCTTAATAACCTTATCAACTTTTTGCTCTGCATCAGCCAAAATTTGTTTCTTAGCAGGCGGAATAACCGCATCACAAACAGCAACAGTAATAGCGCCCTTTGTTGAATATTTAAAGCCCTGTGCCTTAATATCATCAAGCACCTTTGATGTTATTTGAGTACCATGAACTTTTATACATTTATCAATAATTTGACCAAGTTGTTTTTTACCTACCAAGAAATCTATTTCAAGTTTAAATAGATTTTCCGGTTTGCTTCTATCGACAAAACCTAGATCCTGAGGAATCGGACGGTTAAATATAAGTCTTCCAACTGTAGTATCTATAATTTTAGATACTTTTTCTCCGTCAATTTCCAAAGTTCTTCTAACTTTTATCTTAGCGTGCAAGCTTATAATTTTAGCGTCATAAGCCATAACAGCTTCGTCTTCATCCCTAAAGATTTTTCCTTCACCGACTTCGCCGTCTTTATTTAAGGTCAAATAGTAAGAACCTAGGATCATATCCTGTGTTGGTACTACAACCGGTCTACCGTCTGACGGTTTTAGCAAGTTTCCTGCAGCAAGCATTAAGAATCTTGCTTCAGTTTGAGCCTCTGCGGAAAGAGGTACGTGCACTGCCATTTGGTCTCCGTCAAAGTCCGCATTATATGCAGTACAAACCAATGGGTGAAGTTTAAGTGCACGGCCTTCTACCAATACAGGTTCAAATGCCTGTATTCCCAACCTATGAAGTGTTGGAGCACGGTTTAGAAGGACAGGATGGCCTTTAATAACAATTTCCAATGCATCCCATACTTCAGTACTTGCTCTATCGACTGCCTTTCTTGCAGCCTTTATATTGCTTACAGCACCCGTTTCAACCAATCGTTTCATAACGAACGGTTTAAATAGTTCTAATGCCATTTCCTTAGGAAGTCCGCACTGATAAATCTTTAGTTCAGGTCCTACAACGATAACCGAACGTCCGGAATAGTCAACACGCTTACCTAAAAGGTTTTGACGGAAACGTCCCTGTTTACCCTTAAGCATATCAGAAAGGGACTTAAGCGGCCTGTTATTAGGGCCGGTAACAGGTCTTCCTCTTCTTCCGTTATCGATTAAAGCATCGACAGCTTCTTGAAGCATACGTTTTTCGTTTCTTACGATAATATCAGGTGCTGATAACTCCAATAGACGTTTAAGTCTGTTGTTTCTGTTAATAACTCTTCTATACAAATCATTTAGATCCGAAGTTGCAAATCTTCCACCGTCAAGTTGAACCATAGGACGAATATCCGGTGGTATTACAGGTATAGCATCTAAAATCATCCACTCAGGCCTATTTCCTGATGCCTTAAATGCCTCAACTACTTCAAGCCTTTTTAAAAGCCTTACACGTTTTTGACCTGCAGCATTTACAAGATCATCCTTAATTTGTTTTGAAAGCTTGTCAAGATCTATATCTTCTAAAAGCTTTTTAATTGCTTCCGCACCCATCATAGCTTCGAAATCGTCTTCATATTTCTCACGCATATCACGGTATTCTTTTTCCGTTAGAAATTGCTGCTTAACAAGTTCCCTGCAATTTCCCGGGTCTGTAACAATATATAAAGCAAAGTACAATACTTTTTCAAGCATTCGAGGGGAGATGTCGAGAATCAATCCCATCCTCGATGGGATACCTTTAAAATACCAAATATGAGATACAGGAGCAGCAAGCTCAATGTGCCCCATGCGCTCTCTTCTTACCTTCGATCTTGTTACCTCAACACCACATTTGTCGCATATCTTACCCTTATATCTAATTCTTTTATACTTTCCGCAATGGCACTCCCAGTCCTTTTGTGGACCAAAAATCCTTTCGCAGAAAAGTCCGTCACTCTCCGGTTTAAGAGTTCTATAGTTAATAGTTTCAGGTTTTTTAACTTCACCATATGACCATTCTCTAATTTGTTGCGGAGATGCCAAACCTATTTTAATGGATTCAAAAATATTAAATTCCATTTTATAACCCCCTCTAAATTACATTTCCTCACTTGTTCCGCCTAAGTCTTCGTCTTCCAAACTTTCACTGAAAAAGGATGATTCATCTATCATATTTTCGTTATCCGGATCATCTTCAAGTGTATATCCATCCAAAGATGTCATAACTGAAACTTCCTCAAGTGTTTCGCTGTCATCAGGTTTGATGGTTAACTCATCATCTTCACTGAAGTCCTGCATTAAGTCTATTTCTTCATTGTCCTTATTTAATACCTTAACATCAAGGGCTAATGATTGTAATTCCTTAATTAATACCTTAAATGATTCCGGAATACCCGGTTTAGGAATATTTTGACCTTTAACAATGGATTCATATGTTTTTACACGGCCGACAACATCATCAGATTTTACAGTAAGTATTTCTTGAAGTGTATATGCAGCACCATAAGCCTCCAATGCCCAAACTTCCATTTCTCCAAAACGTTGACCGCCAAATTGAGCTTTACCACCCAAAGGTTGTTGAGTTACTAAGGAGTATGGTCCTGTCGATCTTGCATGAATCTTATCGTCAACCAAGTGGTGGAGTTTCAAGTAATACATATATCCTACAGTTACAGGATTGTCGAAGTATTCACCTGTTCTACCATCTTTAAGCCATGTCTTACCATCTCGGCTGTAACCTGCTTTTTCAAAGCACTCGAATATGTCTTCTTCGTGAGCGCCGTCAAATACAGGAGTCATTATCTTCCATCCTAAAGCCTTAGCAGCATATCCAAGATGAACTTCAAGAACCTGACCTATGTTCATACGAGAAGGAACGCCCAACGGGTTAAGCACTATATCCAACGGAGTACCATCCGGCAAGAACGGCATATCCTCAGAAGGAAGTATTCTTGATACAACACCCTTGTTACCATGACGACCCGCCATTTTGTCTCCGACTGAAAGCTTACGCTTTTGAGCTATATAACATCTAACAACTTTATTAACTCCGGGCTGAAGTTCATTTTGTGCATTTTCTCTTGTGAATACTTTAACATCAACTACAATACCATATTCACCATGAGGAACTCTTAATGAAGTATCTCTTACTTCTCTTGCCTTCTCGCCAAAAATAGCTCTTAGAAGTCTTTCTTCGGCTGTAAGTTCGGTTTCTCCCTTAGGAGTTACTTTTCCAACTAATATATCGCCTGCATGAACTTCCGCACCAACACGAATAATTCCGTTTTCGTCCAAATCCTTTAAGAGATCTTCATTGACATTTGGAATATCTCTTGTAATCTCTTCAGGTCCTAATTTTGTATCCCTGGATTCCATTTCATATTCTTCTATATGAATAGAAGTGTAAACGTCATCTCTTACGATTCTTTCATTAATTAAAACAGCATCCTCGTAGTTATAACCTTCCCAAGTCATAAAACCTATAAGTGCGTTTTTACCAAGACTGATTTCACCGTTACTTGTAGCAGGTCCATCCGCCAAAACTTCGCCGGCCTCAACTCTTTGTCCTTTTTCTACAATCGGTATTTGGTTTATACAAGTACCTTGGTTGGAGCGCATAAACTTGATAACATGGAAAATTTCTCTATTGCCTGAATCATAATCAACTATTATTTCATCGGCTGTTACCTTTTGTACCACGCCTGCTTCTTTAGAAACTATACAAACTCCAGAGTCAACTCCGGCCTTGTATTCCATACCGGTTCCTACAATAGGAGCCTCTGTCTTTAAAAGCGGCACAGCTTGACGTTGCATGTTCGCACCCATCAAAGCACGGTTAGCGTCATCGTTTTCAAGGAAGGGAATCATTGCTGTAGCGACAGAAACAACCATCTTAGGAGAAATATCCATAAAGTCAGCTTTGTTGCTTTCAACTTCAAGGAATTCGCCTCTAAAACGAGCAATTACTTTTTGATTTTTAAACTTGCCGTTTTCATCCAAAGGTTCGTTAGCCTGAGCAACCATGTAGTCATCTTCGACATCAGCTGTCATGTAAACAACTTCATTTGTAACGACTCCTGTTTCCTTATCAACTTTTCTAAATGGAGCCTCTATAAAGCCATACTTATTAATCTTAGCAAAGGTTGCAAGATAAGATATAAGCCCGATGTTAGGTCCTTCAGGGGTTTCTATAGGACACATTCTTCCATAGTGGCTGTAGTGAACGTCACGAACTTCGAATCCGGCTCTATCTCTTGAAAGTCCACCGGGTCCCAAAGATGAAAGACGTCTTTTATGTGTAAGCTCTGCTAACGGGTTGTTTTGATCCATGAATTGAGATAAAGGTGAAGAACCAAAGAATTCCTTTATAGCTGCTACTACAGGTCTAATGTTGATAAGAGTATGAGGTGTAAGGATATCTATATCCTGAGCTTGAAGCGTCATTCTTTCCCTTATTACTCTTTCAAGTCTTGCAAAACCTATTCTAAATTGGTTTTGAAGAAGTTCGCCTACTGAACGGATACGCCTATTTCCCAAATGGTCGATATCATCAGTAGACCCTAAACCGCAAGCTAGGCAGTTCATATAGTTAATCGAAGCGAATATATCGTCTATAATTATATGTTTAGGTATAAGCTCGTCTATTCTTGAAGCTATGTTTTCCTTTATTTCTTCATCTGAAGAAGAATTCTCAAGTATATCTGCAAGTACTGAGAAACGTACCTTTTCGTATATACCTAATTCCTCAACATCAAAGTTTACAAACTTAGTAATGTCAACCATACCGTTTGATATGATTTTAACTTCCTGGTCTTCCTCATTTGGTGATTTTACATATACGCTGGAAACGCCTATGTTGTCTATTTCTTCGGCTTTTGCTCTTGAAATTACTTCACCTGCATCAGCTACTAATTCACCAGTAAGAGGATTAATTATCGGCTGAGATAATGTAGCACCTCTTAAACGTTCTGCAAGACTCAACTTCTTGTTGTATTTATATCTTCCTACTTTTGATATGTCATATCTTTTAGCGTCAAAGAACAAAGCATTGACATGAGCTTGTGCACTTTCGACTGTAGGAGGTTCAGTAGGCCTTAATTTTCTGTAAAGTTCAAGCAATGCCTCTTCAGTATCCTTACAATTATCCTTTTCTAAGGTTGCAAGCATTCTTGCATCATTGCCAAAATATTCTAATATTTCTTTATTTGTGCTAATGCCCAAAGCTCTTATAAGAACTGTAATAGGCATTTTTCTGTTTTTATCTATACGAACATAAAAGACATCGTTAGCATCATTTTCATACTCAAGCCAAGCTCCCCTATTAGGTATAACTGTTGAACTGAAAAGTTCTTTACCTGCCTTATCATATTCCATTTTATAATATACACCGGGAGAACGAACAAGCTGAGAAACAATAACACGTTCTGCACCGTTGATAACAAAGGTCCCGCTTTCAGTCATTAAAGGGAAATCCCCCATAAAGACCTCAGACTCTTTTATTTCGCCGCTTTCTTTATTTAGCAAACGAGCTTTAACCCTCAACGCCACTGAATAAGTTGCATCTCTCTCTTTACACTCTTCCACGCTATAATTAGGTTTATTTAAATCTAATGTATAGTCTACAAAGTCTAAAACTAAATTTGATGTATAATCTGTAATCCCAGATACATCTTTAAATACCTCTTTTAGACCTTCTTCTATAAACCATTTATAAGAATTTTTTTGTACCTCTATCAAGTTTGGCATTTCCAGAGCTTCATCAATTCGAGAAAAACTCATTCTTTGAGTCCTTCCAAGGTGCACCGGTTTTACATTTACCATAGGCTCGATCACTCCATTCATCTATTTACCTTTCGGCATTATAAACATCCTATTTAAAGTTAATAGAAAATTCCCATAAGATATTTTCTTAATAAAACTCTTGATTTTCATCAAAAATAGTGTTATTATTAATGTAAATAGGCATGGTATTTCTATTATTATGCAGTATACTATTATACTATATATTTTGAGTTTTGTCAACGTGTTTTTTCGCAACTTTTTATTTTATTCAAATCGTATATAGTAAAACCAGTTTTCAAAGAGGGTTCTTAATTTATTATGGCAAAGCAAAAATCAAGAAAAGCAGCCCCAAACAGAAGCCTATTAGTTAGAATAGTCGCAGGAGCTTGTGCGCTTCTTATCATAGGAACTGTTATATTATCCGCTGTTTCTGTTTAATTAAATTTCAAATTGAAATGGTATGATCAGATTTTAAATCGGAGCGATGCTCTGCTTTGATTGCAAAGAGCAAAGCATGCGACAGATTGCAATCAGTGCAAAGGAAGCGTTAGCTCCTCAGGGTTTCAGTGAAGGATTATATGTACCCCACTGGAATCTTGGATATGCCCCGCCGCTTAAGCGGCGGGGCATATCTGCACTTTGATTATAAATTTGGTCATATTTTTTGTTCC
>CAKSRC010000007.1 GCA_934486915.1 uncultured Eubacteriales bacterium | reverse complement strand
AAAACTAAAAAAGCACCGTCGTTACCAGCGGTGCTTTAACAATATAATATGGTGTTCGGATAATACTCCAATGGTGGAGGCGAGGGGAGTCGAACCCCTGTCCGAAAATCACTCACAATGGATTTCTACGAGTATAGTTATTGATTTCTGATTCCCCACATTATTTCGCCCAATAACAGGCTAAATAAGCCGGTAGTCTTTAAGTCATGATAAAAGCCAAGACTGTCTTTTATTCACGTTCACTGCTAATCGACGCCTTTGAAAAGCCGCAGTATTCTAAACAAAGACGGTAGCCTAATTAGGCTGCGTACGCAACGTTATTGTTGTCGTTTAATTTTAAAATTTAGGAATTTTTAAAGCGTTTTCCAAAACGCTACTCGCTTACCAAGGCTCATAATCCCCGTCGAAACCTTTACGCCCCCATAATATTAATTATCTTTGCCTTTCTTTCAAAGCTCTTTCGATATTTCGAGCTGCATCTCGTTTTGCTATATCGTTTCTTTTATCGTATAACTTTTTACCTTTACATAAGCCTACTTTAACCTTCACTTTAGAACCTTTAAAATATAATGAAAGTGGTATTAATGAACAGCCATCTTGTTTGACTTTTCCATACAAGTGCAGGATTTCTTTTTTATGCATTAAAAGTTTTCTTACTCTCATAGGGTCCTTATTAAAAATGTTGCCTTGCTCATAAGAACTTATATGCATACCATTTATTAATAATTCACCGTTTACAACTGAACACCAGGAATCTTTTAAATTTACTTTGCCTTGCCTTAAAGACTTTACCTCAGTTCCGCAAAGCTCTATACCTGCTTCATATTGATCAAGGATAAAGTAATCATGATAGGCTTTTTTATTTTGAGAAATTGTTTTAGATGGTTCTTTAAGCATATTCATTAATCTCCTTATGTACTATTGACCATGATATCATAATTTATAAGTAAATTCAATATCAAATTTATAAAATGGGGGTATTTTATTAATAACATTTAAATAATTTTAAAGTTTTTATTTTTGTATATGTATGTTTGATAATAGTATGAAAAATACTAAAATATAAAATATATAGAAAGTAAAGGTAAATTGCAATGTATCCTCTTATTAAGGTTGAACACATATTCAAAACTTACAATTCCGGAGAACGGGAAATACGGGCTATAGATGATATTAGTCTTGACATATATGAAGGTGAGTTTGTCGCAATAATAGGTAAATCTGGTTCAGGGAAATCCACTCTTATGAACATATTGGGAGTTTTAGACGTGCCATCGAGGGGAAAATATTTTTTGGATTCTAAAGATGTTTCATCTATGAAGGATAATGAGCTTTCAAACATAAGAAACCACAAAATAGGATTTATTTTTCAAGGTTTTAATCTTATTGCGGGGCTTAGTGCTATTGAAAATGTAGAATTACCTCTTATATATAGAAAAACTCCACACTATAAAAGAAAAGAGTTGGCACTTAAGTCACTAAGGCAAGTAGGACTTGAGAAGAGACTTGATCACAAACCTTCACAAATGTCAGGCGGACAACAGCAAAGAGTTGCAATAGCAAGGGCATTAGCTGCCGAGCCATCTATAATATTGGCTGATGAACCAACGGGAAATCTTGATTCTAAATCGGGCGACGATATAATAAACATTTTAAAAAAAATAAATCAAAGTGGGAAAACAGTTATATTGATAACTCATGATGATAAAATTGCAGACATGGCAAAGAGAAAAATTACCATTAGAGACGGGAAAGTGGTTAATGACACTTTTATAGAAATAAATAAAACTCTTTTAGCATAATCAAACACATTAATGATTGTATGTTTAGGTCGTATTTGTAAATATGATTTAAGCATATACTTACATATTTTTGATTTAAATTTTGCTATTAAAAAATTTAAAAAAAGTGTTGACATTTGGATTAAGTTATTATATAATAAATATTGTTGTGAGAGACAACGAGGTGTAGCTCAGTTTGGTAGAGTGCTTGGTTTGGGACCAAGATGCCGCAGGTTCGAGCCCTGTCACCTCGACCAAAAAGTAGTATGCAGACTTGAAGGTTTGCATACTTTTTGTTTTTTATGTGGCAGGCGAGGACCTGCATTACAAAGATAGAGAGAAATTATTTTGTTTATAGGTAAACTGGTTTAGAGTACCGCCGGAGGCGAGAGAGGCGAAAGTCGCCTTCGAGCCCTGTCACCTCGACCAAAAAGTAGTATGCAGACTTGAGGGTTTGCATACTTTTTTGTTTTTTATGTGGCAGGCGAGGACCTGCATTACAAAGATAGAAAGGAATTATTTTGTTTATAGATAAACTGGTTTAGAGTACCGCCGGAGGCGAGAGAGGCGAAAGTCGCCTTCGGGAGCTGACACTTCGACTATATTGAGCAGTTATAAGGGACATGTGGCTTTCTTATTAACTACTCTCTGAAAGTAGAGCAAGATTGTGTTTAAACAATCTACTCTTTTTTATGCGTTCCCAAATTTTTATAAGGTTCTCCTTTTTCAGTCGAGTCATATTTGAAATTTGTATATGTCCTATCATTTTGTAATAAATCTCTATACTTTTTGAGCCTTTATAGATTTTAAAATTTCTGATACCTTTTTATAATTAGTACTATTTTTAATATCTAATCATACCACTTGGTTTGACAATTCAGTTGAGTTTTGCTTAATTTTAAATTCATTCAATCTACTTATTCCTTTTATTAAATCTATATGTCTTTAAGCATACTAAAAACATAAAATATATTTTTCACCATTAAAAAGCTGTAAAATTGTAGTGCTAAATATACGACATTATTGGCTCTCATAGTCAGCTTTATATACTCAAAGTTGCACCAATCAAAGCAATATAAGAACAACGCATTGATTACTCAGGGCGTTGTTTATTTTTTATAGTAAAGCAAAAGCCGGCTCCTTATAAAAAATAAGGAGCTAACTTTATAATTAAGTGATTATTAAATATATCTTTAGTCTTTGTCCACTCTAGTAAAGCATAATTTTCCATCTGACTTTGATATTGAATATAATGAACCATCTATATCATCAACATTAATATCATTTATTGATATATTTTTCCAGAAAGATTCATTATCTGTGGTAAGCATTAAATATTCTGAATTTTCTATATTTTTAAAAGCTTTAATACTATTCATATTATCAGAATTTATAATGGAACATTCTTTAGATAACAATTCATAGGTTGATAAATAGTAATAATATCCAGATGAGGGATCACTTTTTCCCACATACACAGCCCACTTTTTATCTCTAATTAAATGCGATTTTTCTTTTTCGCATGTTTTTTGTATATCATACCTTCTAAAATTTCTATTATCCGGCTTAACAATTATTTTAACTAAATTAGGCTTAACAGATATAACAGAAAGCACAATTAATGTTACTAATATAAAAGGCTTAATAAAGTACTTATTACCAATTGTTCTACATGATGTATGAATAACAGCCAGTGACTGCAACAAAAATAAAATGATAACAAAGGTAGAAAGATATCTGTCAAATGCTGAAATGGCGCTTCCCTCTACTTCATCCATTATTGCGGTATATAGTATATATAAATTAAATAAATACAAAACTCCTAATGTATTAGTACATATAAAAGTTTTTAAAATTAATGAATAATTTTTTTTAAAAATAAATAATAAAATAATAGCCAAAACAGAGGTTAAATTAATTAATATTAATATTTTAGTATTTATTTGATTAAAATTAAAAACTGCGCCAACCATTTTTAAAAAAATATTATTTAAATATTGTGGTGGTTTCTTTCTCCATATATTAATTATATTAACAGGATTAAATGCAAATTTATTTGAATTAAAAGGAGTAAACATATAAGCTTTTTTATTATATGCTTTCCACAAAGTGCCACTAGCAAAAACCGGAATCAAAGCCAATAACACAGTATATAAACATTGTTTCTTTGCTATATTTTTAAAATGATTTGTAACTAAAATAAAAATGTATATACATACAACAAACAGGAATATCTTACCACTATCTTTAATTAACGTTAATGCGGTAAGCGGAAAGATATTTGTATAAAAAAGTTTTTTCAAATTATCTTTATAATAGTATGAAATTACTATAGATACAGCTACCATAAAGCCTAACAAAGCATCTACCAATAAATTATATATATGCAAAGTTGAGTCATCATAGCTTAAAATACAAACAGAGCATATTGATATTATAAAAAGAGAAACAAAATAAGAAATATCCTTAAGTTTAACTTTGCAAAACAATGCAGCCACAGACGATGCTATTAATAAAGACTGAGCCATTAAAGCATGGCTTTCTGTATATCCTAACACTTTACATATAAAATAAATAAATGAAGCCGATCCTGGTGGGTAATTTCTAAAAATAATTATTGATCTTTCATCGGGAAAGGAATTATAGTAAAACATTTCCTTTACAATAGAACCCCAGTGTGAAAAATTATCATAATGCAATAAATTAACGCCTCTTAACATTATGAAAAAGTAAACAGAAAGTACCGCAAATATAATAATTCCGGGACAAAAAAATGGTTTTATACAAAATTGTTTTTTTAATATTTTTAACATATATACAAAAAATGAAGCTACTCCTAAAAAAGCCAACAGAAGTGTAGATAAATTCAGTATGTTCAATAGTCCTGCTACATATATACAACACATAACTATGGACATAGTTACTATTGGCACAAATGCTGTATTAATTTTCATTTTATCATATACTAAAAGAAACAATCCAACAAATATCAACAAAAATATAATTAATTTTAATATCATGACTTTTTAAATACCCAACCTCTTTGAATTCTAAAACTTAATAAAAACAATATAGTGTCTACAATAACTTTTGTTAATGTAACATTTATATGAGTTAAATTAAATAAATAATGGGTTGAAAATGCAGATAATGTTACTTGCGCAAAGCATAGGGCAACATATTTTACAAGCATTGTTGGACTTTTAGATTCATTTTTAAACACTTTATTTTTATTTATTAAATAATTACATAGTGCAGAAATAACCCTTGCTGTATATGTCGAAACAACTATATAAGATGGAATTATATTTTTAAGATAAGCTGCTAAAATTGTAAAAATAGTTATGTCTATTAAAAATGATGCTACTGAAGACAATATAAATTTTGAAAACACCGTATATATCCTCATTGAATCAAGCAACGGATTAAAATGAGATGTCTTGTTTTCTTCTATATATACAGTTTCTATTGGTATCTCCAACATTTCTATTTTATTTTCATGAGCATCTAAAATCATGTGCATTTCATATTCAAAACGTTCACCATCAGTTTTTAAAAATGTTTTCATTAATTTCTTAGAAAATCCTCTTAATCCCGTTTGAGTATCCGTTAAATTTATTCCGCAAAATATCTTTAAAACTTTGTGGGTCATAACATTACCAAATTTACTTCTAAACGGGATTGTACTATTTTTGCTCAAGAAATCTCTGCATCCCATTATTAATTTATTTGGATTTTCATATAAAGCTTCACAACAATTTTTTATATCGTGTATTTTATGTTGACCATCAGAATCTACTGTTACTGCACCAATTAAGTCTTCTCTTTCATTTAAAATATAATTAAATGCAGTTTTTATTGCTCGGCCCTTGCCTTGGTTAACATTATGTTTTAAAACAACACATCCATATTTATTGCTAGCTTCTTTAAAGTAATGATCATAATTATCTCCACTTCCATCATCAATCACAATAATTTTTCTAAATTTTGAATTATTTAAATCTTTGAGAAGCATTAATAATTTTTCATCAGGCTCAAAAGAAGGTATTATTATCCCTATATTTTCCTTAAATTCCATATATTCACCTCTTAAAAAATATTATAGCATAATTATATTAGCAATGGTAGCATCAATTTTAAAAACACTTTTGTCAACCTTTTATACAGTTCAAATAAATTACACATTCAACAAACATATAGTATAATCTATTTAGTTTAATCAGACAAACACAAAAATATTGTTTAAGTTTTAAAATAGATATAAAATATAATAAACTAATTATTGAGACGAGGAACTTTTATGCGCATAGACCCTACATTTTATAAAAATTGGCTTTAGAAATGATACCGGAGCCTATAGGAAAGCTACTTTGTAGAAACATAAACGCAGAAATAATAAAGTCTCGTATATTAGAAACAAAATGCTATTTTGGTGAATCAGATAACGCATGATATGTACATAAAGGTAAATCTAAGTGTACAAGCATTCTTTATGAGCAAGGTGGAGTGGCTTATGTATATTTATGTTATGAAATTCACTATTTATTGTTTTATGTGGCAGGCGAGGATCTGCATTATAAAGATAGAGAGAAATTATTTTGTTTATAGATAAACTGATTTAGAGTACCGCCGGAGGCGAGGATGGGAGAAAGTCACCTATATTTTATTATTTTAATAGGCTTGTATTTATATACTTAAATATATAAAATAAATAAGGCATCTTAGTAGGATTATTACTAAGATGCCTTATTTGCAAAATTTTATGTTTTTTGGACTAATCTTCAACTTTTTCTTCTAAAGCTCTTCTAAGCCATACTTCCGCGATATCTAAAGCAAGGTATAAACCAGATTTTTCACTGGTTTTTACTGCTTTGTTTCTCTCAGTATCAACTAATTTTACTATTACTTTATCAGATATATCAAGATCTTCAATCTTTTTTGAAGATTTTACTTGCATTTTAATAACATACTTATCATAAATATTCCCATAATATATGGTTTCCTTGCAGCGGACGAGGGGTTTACCTTTATAGGTTAGAAATTCATTCTTTTTATTAGTTTTACTGTTCATTAAGTCCACTCCTTCAATTTAATTAACTATCATCGTTTATTATACCATACATTACATCTATAGTAAAGAAAAAATATTACATAGATGATACTTGATACATTAAGTAGTGGCAATTGACTTTTTATGCAAAAAAACGTATAATTACTTTCGACGTATGTTTTAAAATATATTGTATTGGAGGATATTACTCATGAAACGAGTAGGTAAACCGGTGTTCTTTATTATTGCCGTTTTTATTTTGTTAATGAGCTATGCTGCTATTTTTGGTGTATATGGAAAAAACGGCGACCTCCCTGTTACCTATATCAAGGGCGTAAATGATATTCGTTGGGGAATTGATATCAAAGGAGGAGTGGAAGCGACATTTAGTCCGGCCGGTGGGTATGATGCTACTGCCGAACAAGTTGAAGCTGCAAAATCTATCATAGAGGTAAGGCTTGTAAAGAATAATATTACAGATTATGAGCTTTATGCGGATAACAGTAATGATAGAATAATTGTAAGATTTCCTTGGAAAGAGGATGAGACTGAATTTGATGCGGAAAGTGCAATAAAAGAAATTTCTGCAACAGCGTCTCTTACTTTTAGAGAGGGTAAAGAATACTCGACTGTAGAGTATGATTCTGACGGCAGCCCTGTGTACAAGACTCCTACAGGAGAAACCGCTTCTAATGTAATTATTGAAGGTAAAGATATACAAAATGCAGAGGCTGTGGTTTACACAGATCCTCAAACAAACAAGACTCAATATATGGTCAAGCTTACTTTTAACGAAGAAGGCAAAGAAAAATTTAAAGACGCAACAAGCAGGATGTTAAATAAGACCATTTCTATATGGATGGATGATGTGATGATTTCATATCCGACTGTAAATGATGTGATTTCAGACGGTGTAGCGACGATTTCTGGAAACTTTACATCTGCAGAAGCATCTTCTCTTGCAGCAAAGATAAATGCAGGTGCATTGCCTTTTGAATTAGAAACCACTAACTTTGGATCTATTAGCCCAACATTGGGAGCCTCGGCTTTAAATGCAATGGCTATAGCGGGGGTTATAGCTTTAAGCATAATATGCTTATTTATGCTTTTAAAATATAGACTTCCGGGCTTTATTTCTTGTATTGCCCTTTTAGGTCAAGTAGGACTTTCCTTGGCTGCAGTATCGGGATTCTTCTCATTTGTCCCAAGCTTTACTATGACCTTGCCGGGTGTTGCAGGTATAATCTTATCAATGGGCATGGGAGTTGACGCTAACATAATCACTGCCGAGAGAATAAAAGAAGAACTAAATCTTGGTAAAACTATAGACGGTTCTATAAGCCAAGGTTGTTCTGCAAGTTTTTCTGCAATATTTGACGGTAACGTGACCGTAATTATTGTATCATTAATACTTATGTCTGTTTTTGGACCTTCTAATATTCTTTCTGCAATATTTGGTCCTTCCACAACAGGTGTTATTTATTCATTTGGTTATACTCTTTTGGTTGGTGTTATCTCTAACTTTATTATGGGAGTTGCCGCATCTCGCTTTATGCTTAAATCAATTTCCAGGTTTAAATTTGCCCGTAAAAAATGGTTATACGGAGGTAAAGCAGAATGAAACAGTTTAACTTCGATTTTATAAAGAATAAAAAAATATTTTTTAGTATTTCCTTGGGAATAATGCTTATAGGAATTATATTTAACTTTATTTTCGGGACTCAACTTGACATACAATTTACAGGCGGAGCTATTATAAAGTACTCGTATACGGGAGATTTAGATGAATCTCAAATGGAGAAACTAATTCAAGATAAAACTACTGAGGTTGTAGAAATTCAACTAAATAAAAACGTTGTATCAGCGGCTGACAATACAATTAAAAATAATGTTTCTGTAGAGTTTGGTGGAAATGATGCCTTAAGTGTGGAGCAACAAACTGAGTTAAGTAATGCATTGGAAGAGGCATTTCCTGAAAATCATTTTGAACAAATAGAGTCTAGTTCAGTTAACCCAAGTATGGGTCACACATTCTTTTGGAAATGTATGACTGCTATTGCTATAGCTTCTATTTTGATGGTACTATACGTAGCATTTAGATTTAAAAAGATAAGTGGTCTTTCAGCTGGTGTAATGGCTTTGGTAGCTCTTATTCACGATGTTATTATGGTATACTTTACTTTTGTTATTTTTAGATTACCGTTAGATGATAACTTTATTGCGGTTGTGTTAATGATATTGGGTTACTCTCTAAATGATACTATTGTCATTTACGACCGTATTAGGGAAAATCGTAAGAAGTTAGGACCTAAGACTAAGGTTGCTGATTTGGTTAATGCAAGTATTAATCAAACACTATCAAGAACTATCAATACATCAATAAGTACTGTTATGGCTATTGGAACAGTTTTAGTTGTTGCATTATTCTTTAAGTTGGATTCTGTTGTCTCATTTGCTCTTCCTATGATGATAGGCGTTATATCGGGATGTTATTCAACGATCAGCATAGCAGGGCCGTTGTGGGTAATGTGGCAAGAGCATAAAGAAAAGAAACTCAATCAAGAAACCGCAAAGGAATCAGAATAGGTTTTTGATTTATCACCAAAAGGCTTAATCTTACTATAATATAAATATAAGCAGCGTGTAGATATTTCTCTGCACGCTGTATTTTATAAGTTTAGTTATGATATTGCTTTTGGGTTGGTGATTACATATGACTAAATACGCTAAGAGGTCGAGAAAATGGTTTGTTATTAGAAGGTGGATAGCACTGATTTTAATAACCCTAATTATATTTATTTCAATAGACTATAATATTAGGCCATTAGTAAAAAGTATAGTAGAAAATAAAGCCCAAGTTGAAGCAACTAATGTAATAAATCAGGTTGTAGAGGACGAATTTTCAAGTAATTCTGATATGTATTCAGAGCTCATGTCAATTCAAAGAGGGGAAAACGGAGAGGTTCAGTCTATATCTACAAATACTGTAAATACAAATATATTAAAGGCTAAAATAGCAAGAAAAATACAAGAAAACTTGTCTACCACGGAGCCTAGGATTGTTAAAATACCTTTAGGCACATTAACAACTACGGAAATATTGAGCGGAAGAGGTCCTATGGTTAGTATGAGGATTTCTTTGCCATCCACTGTTATGGTGAATTTTAGCAGTAACTTTGAAAGTGCGGGAATCAATCAAACCAAGCATATGATATATCTTACTGTTAGTACTAAGGTGAACGCAATGATACCGGGCTATCCTGTAGTTACCACCGCCGAGACTACTGTACTAATAGCCGAAACTGTTATAGTTGGTAAGGCTCCAAATGTATTTGCAAATTTAAGTTCGGCAAATTCAGGTTCAATTGCGGGTTTATCCCACATTGACAGTCCAGAGTCTTGATATTTAGGTTTTAATTACATATAATTAATTAGTAATTAAAACTATACAAGGAGTATCTAAATGAACATAGAGGATCTTAAAGCAAGATTAGAAGAATTAAAACAACAAATTAATTATCACAATGAAAGATATTATAATGACGACGCTCCTGAGATAGAGGATTTCGAGTATGACAAACTTTTAAGAGAACTTGAAGATTTAGAAAATGAGCATCCCGAATTGATAACCAAGGATTCTCCAACTCAAAATGTAGGAGGGAGGAAATCAGGTAAGTTTGATCCTGTTGTTCATGAGGTCCAAATGGGAAGTTTACATGACTCATTTTCAGAAGAAGAACTTATGGATTTTGATCGAAAGGTTAGATCTGTCGTTAGTAATCCTATTTATGTAGTTGAGCCTAAATTTGACGGATTATCCGTCTCTTTGGAATATAGAGATGGTGTATTTGTAAGAGGGTCAACAAGAGGTGACGGGCTTGTTGGCGAAGATATAACTGAAAACTTAATGACAATAAAATCTATCCCCAAAAAACTTAAAAGGGATATTCCTTTTATTGAGGTAAGAGCCGAAGTTTATATGTCTAAATCAAGCTTTTTTGAACTCTTGAAAAAGCAAGAGATAAATGAGGAAAAACCATTTAAAAATCCAAGAAATGCTGCAGCAGGCTCTCTTAGACAAAAGGATGCTAAAATTACGAAAGAGCGCAATTTAGATGCGTTTGTCTTTAATATTCAAAGGTTGGAAGGAGAAGAAGTTTTAACACATATAGATGCTCTAAAACTAATGACTGAGCTTGGGTTTAAAGTATCTTCACTTTATGAAAGTTTTGATAACATAGAGAATGCAATTGGTAAAATAAGGGAAATAGGAAATGTAAGGGGAGAGTTACCTTACCAAATCGATGGTGCTGTGGTCAAGGTTAATTCATTTGAGCATCGAAATATGATAGGAAGTACCTCCAAGTTCCCTAAGTGGGCTGAAGCCTATAAATATCCTCCTGAAGAAAAGGAGACGGAACTTTTAGATGTAGAGGTCAACGTTGGGAGAACGGGTGTTCTTACGCCTATAGGAGTCTTTAAACCTATATTTTTATCAGGAAGTACGGTTAGCAGGGCTACACTTCATAATGAGGACTTTATAAAAGAAAAGGAAATATCCATTGGTGATATTGCTGTTTTAAGAAAGGCGGGTGATATAATACCCGAGGTTGTATTCATTAAAGAGCATAAAGAGGGGTCAAGTGTTTATAAGATGCCCGAATTTTGTCCGTCGTGTGGATCACCGGTCGAAAGACTTCAGGATGAGGCAGCAATTAGATGCCCAAATACGGATTGTCCGGCTCAGCTTTTAAGACACTTGGTTCACTTTGTATCTAGAGATGCAATGGATATCGATGGTTTAGGTGTTGCTGTTTTAGAGCAGCTTTTAGAAAATAAACTTATCTCTTCACCGTCTGACTTATATAAATTAAAAAAAGAAGACATATCTCAACTTGAAAGAATGGGAGATAAGTCTTCAGAAAATTTGATTAATTCTATTGCTAAATCAAAAGATAATGATTTATACCGTTTTATATTTGCCTTGGGTATTAGGCATATTGGTCTTAAGGCGGCAAAACTTTTGAGTGAAAAATTTATGGATATAGATAATATATTTTCAGCAACCCGGGAAGAAATTGCTTCAATAGATGGTTATGGCGATATAATGGCAAAGGCGGTTTTTGATTACTTTTCATTAAAGGATACAAAAACACTTATAGATAATTTTAGGTCATATAATGTTAATATGAAGGAAAAGGATAAAGAGTTTGAGGCTAAGTTTGAAGGTTTGACATTTGTCTTGACCGGGACGCTGCCTAATTATAAAAGAAGTGAAGCTGCTAATATTATTGAAAAGTTAGGAGGTAAGGTATCTTCGAGTGTATCAAAAAAGACAAGTTACGTTTTGGCAGGGGGTGAGGCAGGAAGTAAGTTAAAAAAAGCAAATGAACTTGGTGTTAAAGTTATAGATGAAAATGAGTTTATTAAGATGTGCGAAAATTAAATTTAAGGCTTTTGTTGTGGTTTCTTATAATAAAATAATAAAATGATAAGGATGGGTTTTATGATTTTAGTTTTAGATATAGGTAATTCAAATGTAGTCATGGGTTTGATGGATGATAATACGTTGTTTTCTAGTAAAAGGATTGATACAAATCTCAATAGAACGGTAGATGAGTATGCAACCGAAATAAACGAATTTTTGTATGAAAGCAGGGTATCAAAATCTGATATAAGTGGTGTTGCAATGTCCTCAGTGGTTCCACTACTGACTCAAGTACAAAAATATGCAATAAAAAAAGCTCTAAATATAGAGGCTTTTATTATAGATACAAATATGGATATAGGCTTAAACATCTTGGTTGATAATCCAAGTGAATTGGGGAATGACCTTTTATGCGGCGCAGTCGCAGGTATAGAAAATTATAATTTACCATTAATAATATTTGATATAGGTACTGCAACCACAGTAACCGTGGTAAATGATAAGAAAGAACTTATAGGAGGCCTTATATACCCGGGACCTAAGGTCTCTCTTGAAACCCTTTCTTTGAAAACCGCACAGCTTCCAAGTATAGCTATGGAACCTCCCGGAAGTATAATAGGGAAAAATACAAAGGACTGTATGCTAAGCGGAGTTGTATATGGCAATGCATTTATGGTAGATGGTATTATAAATAGTATAGAAAAGAAGCTACAAAGTAAGGCTACTGTGGTAGCTACGGGGGGAATTTGTCCGTTGATAATTCCATATTGTGAAAGCGAAATAGTTTGTGATGACAATTTAATGTTTAAAGGAATAATGGCGATTTACAAAAGGGTAGGGCTAAAATAGAAAAGTGCAAGAATTTTTATGAAGAAAGACGTGAGAAATAATATCCTATTATTGTTTTTAGTCTTGATCGAGATTTTTTGATATGTCGTGATACTGTTGAGGGATAAACATTTAATTCTCTTGATATATCTACTATTCTCATGTTTTTTCCATAATACATAATTAAGCATTGCTTTTGACGAGAAGTTAACTCCCCGTCAATTGCTTTTACTAAGACTTTTAACATTTTTTGATGCTCGTCATCCATATCAAAACACTCTTTTTTGTGTTTTGATATGGATATGACAGAGTCGATAAATTTGTCTAAATATAACGGTCTATTACTCATTTATATTTCCCCTATAACGATATTCCAAATAAATACCTGTTTGTTTTAATTCAAGGTATATTTGGTAGATTAAGGATATTCTGCTATTAATGTTTTCAGTTTCTGATGCACATTTGTGTTTTCGTTCTTTTTTAAGTTTATCTAGGTGTTTTTTTACGATTTCTGCTTGTAAAAGATATTCTTCAGACCAATTTTTATAATTCATAAGCTCTCCTTTTTAACACGTATTGTGTAGTAGCGCGCATGGTTATATATTTGGATTTTTTAAAATATTAGCATAATTAAACGAACATAGTCAACAGAGCTATTGACAAATTTATACTTTTTATACCTTTGTGTGACGTTTATTGGACACTATGATGCTATTTTTAAAAAAATACTTGATTACACGCAATGTGTATGATATAATGTTATCAATGGAAACATGTATTAGCAAATACACTACTGTTTTCCGTGCGGGGCAGTGTTAAGTGTATGGCGATTAATATTTCGCATGGAGAAGATGGGTGTTAATATGTGTAGGAGTGTATTTGGCTACAAACTCAAGACTATTAGAAAAAAAAGAGGATTAACCCAAGCTAAATTGGCGGATAAACTTGGGGTATGTGCATCTACTATAGGTATGTATGAGCAAGGACGTAGGGAACCTGATAATAAGATGCTTGCAAAGCTATGTGAAATCCTAAATGTCAGTACAGATTATTTAATTGGATTTGATAAGTTTGATAAGAATATGAAAAAAGAAGTAGATGATGTTATAGATGAATTTATAAATACACTTGAAAAGCAGCCAAATTTAATGTTTGATGGTAAACCTATAACTGAAGATGATAGGGACAAAATTGTTACTGCTATAAGGATAGCAGCCTCTGTTGCAATATATGGTGAAAGAAAGTCAAAGAAAAATAATGAGAAGTAATGGTGTCAAATATGAATAAAATTGATAAACTTGTATATGACTTAATCAATAAATACAAGACAAGAGACCCAGTTGCTATTTGTAGCAGTATGAATATTAATGTTATAAGAGTAGACTTGCCTAAGAGTATAAATTCGTTTCATATAAAAATTCTAAAAAAAGATACAATTTTAATTAATGATAAAATATCAAAAAAAATCGCAACAATATCTTGCGCTAAAGAACTGGCTCACATAATAATTGATACTTGTAATGATTCTGCCGGACTTGTTAATTACTCCAAACCGGATAATGATCATAGTATTGATTATTATGACTATTTTGCGGCTAAATTAATATTTGGAAGAGATATAGATGATTCCGAGTATGATTTATTTAACGTAATATAAAAAATGCTACGCAAACCTGCGTAGCATTTTTTTATACGACCGAACCTATAAGCCGAGTTCTGTCTTGAACAGTCATCTATCTTGGCTGTGTGTTACCACTACAGCTCAGTGCCACCTTTAGAACGTGTCGGGCAGACACATAAATGTTCTTTTTACGGTGTTGCTTCAGATAGGGTTTACATAGCCGTATAGTCTCCTATACGCTGGTGAGCTCTTACCTCGCCTTTCCACACTTACCATTAAACATGGCGTTTTATTTCTGTTGCACTTTCCCTAGGGTCACCCCCGGCGGCCGTTAGCCGTTATCTTGCCCTGCGAAGCTCGGACTTTCCTCGCGTGCGACCTTTCGATGCTGCACCCGCGACTGTTCAGCTCGCTCGCAGAATATATTTTAATATACAAAACGCTATTTGTCAATACAATTATTTAGAATAATAAAATATCTTATAAATATTAATCTTAGTAGAATATAAAGTGTATATTTTAGAATATAAAAAAATAATTTTATTAAATGGCAAAATATACTTGATTTTTTATTTTAAAGAGTATAAAATATAAATTAGCACTCAGATACATCGAGTGCTAATTTAAAAAATCAATTGCTTTAAGGAGGCACATTATTATGAATATTAAACCCCTTCTAGATAGAGTGGTTATTAAAATGGAAGAGGCTGAAGAAACAACAAAAAGCGGTATAGTATTAGCAGGATCTGCTAAAGAAAAGCCTCAATTTGCATCTGTTGTTGCAGTAGGCCCCGGCGGAATGGTCGATGGTAAAGAAGTAAAGATGTATGTCAATATTGGTGATAAAGTAATTACAAGTAAGTATTCCGGAACTGAAGTTAAGTTAGACGGTGAAGAATATACGATAGTTCGCCAATCGGATATCCTTGCAATTATAGAATAATAATTAAAATAATAATATTTACTTAAAGGAGAATATATTATGTCAAAAGAAATTATGTATGGTGAAGAAGCAAGAAAAGCTTTATTCAAAGGAATTAACCAATTAGCCGATACTGTAAAAATTACTTTAGGCCCTAAAGGACGTAATGTTGTTTTAGATAAAAAATTTGGTGCACCTCTTATAACAAATGATGGAGTTACCATCGCTAAAGAAATAGAGCTCGACAACGCTTTTGAAAATATGGGAGCTCAGCTTGTAAAAGAAGTAGCGACTAAAACAAACGATATTGCAGGTGACGGAACAACTACTGCAACTCTTTTAGCTCAAGCTTTGATTCGTGAAGGAATGAAAAATGTAACTGCAGGCGCTAACCCAATGATCCTAAGAAAAGGTATCCAAAAGGCAGTAGATACTGCAGTAGATACTTTGATTAAGAATTCTAAAAAGGTAAGTGGTCCTGAAGATATAGCAAGAGTTGCTACAATTTCAGCTGCTGATGAATTTGTTGGAAAACTAATTGCAGAAGCAATGGAAAAGGTTAGCGCAGATGGAGTTATCACTGTAGAAGAATCCAAAACTGCCGAAACTTATTCTGAAGTAGTAGAAGGAATGATGTTTGATAGAGGATATATATCTCCATACATGGTTACTGATACTGATAAGATGGAAGCTGTAATAGATGATGCTTACATTTTAATTACTGATAAGAAGATTACAAACATCCAAGAAATTCTACCTTTACTAGAGCAAATCGTTCAGTCCGGAAAGAAACTTGTTATTATTGCTGAAGACATAGAAGGCGAAGCTTTAGCTACATTAATCGTTAACAGATTAAGGGGTACATTTACTTGTGTTGGTGTTAAAGCTCCTGGATTTGGCGACAGAAGAAAAGAAATGCTAAGGGATATAGCTATCCTTACAGGCGGTCAAGTAATTTCCGAAGAAGTAGGCCTTGAATTAAAGGATACTACTATCGATCAATTAGGAAGAGCAAGACAAGTAAAGATTGAAAAAGAAAATACTATCATTGTAGACGGTGCAGGAAATTCCGATGAAATTAAGGGAAGAGTTTCTCAAATCCGTACACAAATTGAAAATACAACCTCCGATTTTGACCGTGAAAAACTTCAAGAGCGTCTTGCTAAATTAGCAGGCGGTGTTGCAGTAATTAAGGTTGGTGCTGCAACTGAAATAGAAATGAAAGAAAAGAAACTAAGAATTGAAGATGCTTTAGCTGCTACAAAGGCTGCAGTTGAAGAAGGAATAGTTGCAGGGGGCGGAACTGCTTTAATTAACGCAATACCTTCAGTAACAGAACTACTAAATCAATCAGAAGGTGACGAAAAAACAGGTGTATCTATAGTTCTTAAAGCTTTAGAAGAGCCGGTTCGTCAAATCGCAGCTAATGCAGGAGTAGAAGGTTCTGTTATCGTAGAAAACTTGAAGAAGGAAAACAAGGTTGGATACGGTTATGATGCTAAAAATGAAGTTTATGTAGATATGTTAAATGCCGGCATCGTTGACCCAACAAAGGTTACACGTTCAGCTCTTGAGAATGCAGCTTCAGTTGCAGCGATGGTACTAACTACCGAATCATTGGTAGCAGACAAAAAGGAACCTGAATCTGCAATGCCAGCAATGCCTGCAGACCCATCAATGGGCGGAATGTATTAATAGACCCTTTTAAAAATAGGATATAATATAAAAAATAAAGAGTAGACCTTGTGCATTTGTGCACGGTCTGCTCTTTTTTATTTTTATAGGCAAGTTTTAATGCGAAAAGTAGAGATATCGTTACAAGGGGTGCTAAAATTATTTTAGTGTTAGAGATATATTGATTAAGACTCCGGTTTATTTAAGTCAAATAAAAGTGATGGCAAATTTTCGTATATTATGTCTGCTATTTCTTTAAATACGGGTCCGCAGCTTTCTCCTCCTCCAGAACCGTTTTCTGTGAGTACTACGACTGAATACTTTGGTTTATCGATTGGGTAAAACCCTGCATACCATGACTGCTCTATGTTTTTGCCGTCTTTTTGCAGTCCCGTTTCCGCAGTTGCGGTCTTAGCTGCAGCTTCAAAATTTTTGGGTTTGCCCTTTGTAGCCGTACCATAGGATACAGCTGCGTGCATACTTTCTTTTAAATATTCGGCATTTTCTTTGGAAATTACTTTTTTACTTTCTGGTACTTGCCTTTTCTCGATATAATCGAAATTTTCATTTACCAAACCTTCGACAAGTTGGGGGACTGAATATTCTCCGTCGGATGCAATTGTATTAATTAATCCTGATATTTGTATAGGTGCGGCCATTAGGGAGCTTTGGCCAAATGAAAAGCTGGCCATAGTCTTTGGATTTGCAAGTTCCTTTTTGCTAGGTATGTTTCCTTTATCAGAAAAGAAATCGGGAGCTAGGTCTATAGGTGTCGCAAAGCCCAAGTTTTTACTCATATACCAAATATCAATGGGAGATATTTTCTTAGATAAATTTACAAAGTATGAATTGCATGAATACGCTATGGCATTTTTCATATCCACTTCACCGTGACCAACTCCGTTGAAACAATCAAATTTAGCTTCATCCACTTTAATACTGCCGCAACAATTGTAGACTTCATTTTTATCTATATTTTTTTCAAGTGCTGTCGCTGCCGATACAAGTTTAAATATAGACCCTACATTATAAGAAGTGATTGTCCTATTTATAAATGGGGATCTTTTGTCATCTAAAGCTTCTTTCATGTTGTTCATTGAAAAGGATGGGAAACTTGCCAATGCTCTTATTTTACAGTTTGGTACTTCAGTGACTATTATAGCACCGCTGCCAATATATTTATTTCCTACATCTTCAATTATTTCTTGTATCCTCGAATCTATAGTCAAAACTACGCCGCTTGTTTGTAAGTATGCCTTGTTGTCAATTTGTTTTTTGTCGGAATTTAATATACGTCCTAATGCATCCACACTGTATTTTACCGATATATGCGACCCCGTTTCATTTAAAAAATCATTATATGCTTTTTCTATTCCTATAACTCCATTGTTATCGCTGTCTAAATAACCTATTGTGTGTATGCATAAAGGCTTGTTTGAGTACCTAATAGGTACTTTAAAAAGATCAACACCCTTTGCACATACCTTTTTATCCTTTAAATTTATTGTAAATGGTGTTTCTGAGCAGAAAAGCTTTGCACTGTCATCTCTTTCCTTCCCGGAAAGGGTATCCAAAATCGCATTTTGTGATTCTAAACACGGTGCAACGGCTGCAATGTTGGCTTTTTGATTATTGACGAGTAGGTTTTTTCGACAATCGTATATATTACCCCTTAGATTGGCTATATCAAGTTTATATGTGTTTTGACTGCAAGCAGCACTTTGCAGCCATTCGCCTTTTGAAATATTATAAATATTAATTGCAAGCAAACTAATACAGACCATAAAAAAAGAAAATACAATAATAATTCTCTTATACATAACGATTCACCCCAAAACATTTATATTTCATTATTTCCATTTTTGAGGTAAGTATACAATTCTTTTTACAATAATAGGGCTTGGAACATTTATTTATAAAAAAACATAGTATATAAAGAACATGTCCAAAGAAGAGCCAAAGGGGTGAGAATATGGCGATAAAAATTTTTATAGATCAAGGACATAATCCAAGTGGAGTAAATGCAGGAGCCGAAGGATTTGGACTAAGAGAGCAGGATATAACCTATAATGTAGGTGTGTATCTTGCAGATATTTTAAGGGCAGATCCACGATTTGAGGTTAGATTATCAAGAAATTATCCTACTGAAAGTCTTGGATTCAGTAATTCATCAAGTTTGTCCCAAAGGGTAAGGCTTGCGAATGAATGGCCTGCTGATTATTTTATAAGTATTCATGTAAATGCCAATACAAATCCTAATATTAATGGATCCGAAGCGTATGTATATAGAGCATATACGCAGGCTTATTATTTAGCTGAGGATGTTTTGCAGGCAATTGTAAATAGAGTAGGTACTAAGAATAATGGTGTAAAGGTAAACCCATCGCTTTATGTTCTTAAAAGGACAAAAATGCCTGCTATTTTAGTTGAACTTGCTTATATAACAAATGAAAGTGATGCTCAAAAATTAAAAAATGAGCAGTATTCTTTTGCATACGCTATTTATATAGGCCTTTTAAATTACTTGGGATTAAGTACTATCTAATATAATCATGGTGCAAATGTCCACCGTCTAAGAGGCGGGGATTCGTTACAATATTTCAGTGGGTAGTTAACACTTTCTTTGCGCTGCTTGCAATCTGTCGTAATCCCTGCTTATTGTGAGCAAGGCAGAGCGTTGTTTTGATTTAAAAGGCTATTAAGATTAAGAGTCCTTGCAAGTTAAGGACTCTTAATTTTTGTAATTTAGCACTTAATTTGAAAGATATGCCTAGTATATGGTATTATATTTAAAAAGAGGGTAAGGAGAAAATTTAAGATGTGGGACTATCTTAAACACGCAAACAAGCCAATTGTCCTTTATGGTATGGGCAATGGTGCTGATAAGATATTAAATAAACTTGATGATTTGGGTATACCTGTTTCAGGTGTTTTTGCAAGCGACGGTTTTGTTAGAGATAAAATTTATAGAGGGTTTAAAATTACTTCGTATTCTAAGGCAAAAGAGCATTTTGGGGATATGATTGTACTTTTATGTTTTGGTTCGCAACTTGAAAGTGTTATTGATCAAATTAAGCATATTGCTGCAGAACAGGAGCTTTATGCTCCAGACGTACCCGTGTTTGGCAATGATATTTTTGATGAGTCTTATGCTAAAAAGCATGAGAAGGATTTATCATATGTATATTCTATATTAGAAGATGAGAAATCCAAATTTGTCTTTGAAAATATAATTAAGTATAAATTAAGCGGCAAAATTGATTACCTTTTTAAGTGCCAAAGTAGGCGAAAAGATGACTTTAATGAAATTTTGAAATTAGACAATAACGAAATTTTTATGGACTTAGGAGCCTATAGAGGCGATACGGTTATGGAGTTTGTAAATTTAGTTGATGCCTATAAGCATATTTATGCGATTGAGCCTAATAAAAAAAGCTTTGAGCATTTAAAGAAAAATACTGCTGCATTAAAAGATTGCGAATGCATTAATATTGGTATACATAATAAGAAAGGTGCTCTTAGTTTCAATAAAAAAAACGGAAGAAATTCTGCGGCTGTGGATGTTGGGGAATTAATAGAAGCAGACAGTGTAGATAATATAATTTTAGGAAAAGATGTTTCTTACATAAAAATGGATGTAGAGGGTCAAGAATTAAATGCATTGGACGGAGCTAAGAATACTATTTTAAAAAACAAACCTAAACTTTTGATTTCAGCATATCATAGGTCTGAAGATCTTTTTAGTTTGCCTATGAAGGTTTTATCTATAAGAGATGATTATAAAGTGTATATTAGGCACAATCCATATATACCCGCCTGGGACACAAACTTTTATTTTGTTTGACAATAAGAACTAATTGTTATATAATCGATTAGGTTGCTTATTAATAAATTGATATTTGTATTGTTAAAATATGGATTTAATATAAGTCGTATATTTTAACTTGTTATTTATAAATTAGGATGTGTTTTTATGAAATGGACAGGACTTAATGAATTAAGAGAAAAATATCTTTCGTTTTTTGAATCGAAGGGTCATCTAAGGCTTGAAAGTTTCTCTCTTATTCCAAAGGATGATAAAAGCTTATTGCTTATTAATTCCGGTATGGCACCTATGAAAAAATATTTTACCGGTGAGGTCACACCGCCTAGAAAGAGAGTTACGACTTGCCAAAAGTGTATAAGGACTCCCGATATCGAGAGAGTTGGTATCACGGCAAGGCATGGTACATATTTTGAAATGCTTGGGAATTTCTCGTTTGGTGACTATTTTAAGCATGAGGCGACAGCTTGGGCATGGGAATTTTGTACTAAAGTTTTGGAATTGCCTATAGATAAACTTTGGGTGTCTATATATGAAAATGACGATGATGCATTTAAAATATGGACTGAGGAAATAGGAGTTTCGCCGGATAGGATAGTAAGGCTTGGAAAAGCTGATAACTTTTGGGAGCATGGAGCAGGACCTTGCGGACCTTGTTCGGAAATATATTTCGATAGAGGAGAAAAATACGGTTGCGGCAGTGAAAACTGCGGGGTTGGCTGCGATTGCGATAGATATGTAGAATTTTGGAATTTGGTATTTACCCAGTTTAACAACGATGGAAACGATAATTATACCCCACTTGATCATCCAAATATAGATACGGGTATGGGTCTTGAACGTTTAGCTTGTATTATGCAAGGTGTTGATAATCTATTTTTAGTTGACACCGTACAAAATATAATGAAAAAAGTGTGTGAGATTTCAGGCACTGAATACGGTAAGGATGAAAAGGCCGATATTTCGCTTAGAGTTATTACTGACCATATAAGAAGTACTACTTTCATGATAGCCGACGGTGTTATGCCTTCTAATGAGGGTAGGGGTTATGTATTAAGACGTCTTTTAAGAAGGGCTGCAAGGCATGGAAGACTTTTGGGCATAAAGAAACCCTTCTTAGTTGAAGTTTGTAAGGAAGTAATTAAAGAAAATAAAGATGCTTATCCTCAGCTTTTGGAGAAAAAAGAGTTTATTGAAAAACTTATAAGCGTAGAAGAGGAAAGCTTCGCTAAAACAATAGATCAAGGTCTACAAATATTAAATGATATTGTAAACAGTATGGATTCCAAGGTGTTTTCCGGGGAGGATGCGTTTAAACTTAATGACACATTTGGTTTTCCGTTGGATTTGACTAAAGAAATAATTGCGGACTTTGGTATGGTAGTCGATGAAGAAAAATTCAAGAGTCTTCTTAAGGAACAAAAGGAACGTGCAAGAAATGCTCGTAAAAATGCCGGAGCCGAGGCTTGGATTAGCGACAGCGCAGACCTTAAGGATATAGCAAAGACTGAATTTGTAGGTTATGATAACGCAAAATACGATGCAAAGATTGTTGCAATATTAAAAGATGGTAAAATGACTGATATTGCTGCTTCTGGTGAAGATACTGTTGTTGTTTTAGACAAAACTCCGTTTTATGCGGAAAGCGGCGGACAAGTAGGCGACAGCGGAAAATTAAATTCTGATAATTGCAGTGTTTCCGTTTTAAATACAATTAAAAGTCCTTCAGGGGTTTATCTTCACTTAGCAAAGGTTGAAGATGGATTTATAAGTGTTGGAGATGTAGTTTCTGCTAATATAGATGTTCAAAGAAGAAATCAAATTAGAAGAAATCATACAGCCGCACATTTGCTCCAAGCTGCATTAAGGAAGGTATTGGGTAATCATACGCAACAAGCAGGTCAAATGGTTAACGAGCATGAAGTAAGGTTTGATTTTACCCATTTTTCAGCACTTACAGATTCACAACTTAAAGAAGTAGAAGATATTGTAAATGATAAAATCCTTTCATCAATTCCTGTAGAAACCAAAGAGATGCCTATCGATGAAGCGAGAAAATTGGGAGCTATGGCATTATTTGGTGAAAAATACGGGTCAATTGTAAGAGTTGTTAAGGTTGATGACTTCTCGATCGAATTTTGTGGTGGTACCCATGTAGACAATACTTCAGGTTTAGGGCTATTTAAAATAGTTTCTGAAGGCTCTGTAGCTTCCGGGGTAAGAAGAATAGAAGCTGTGACAGGTAAGGGTGTTTTAAATCTTACAAATAAGACAATCAATATAATAAACGAGTGCTCAAAGATTTTAAAGGCTAACAATAGAGATAATTTGGTTGAGCGTTGTAATTCAGTTATTGGTGAGATAAAAGAAAAGGATCAAATGATTGAAAAACTAAATCAAAAGATTGCTTCATCTCACGCAAAGGCTTTGTTTGATATTTCAAAGGTTGTCAATGGAGTAAGGACAGTAGTTGCAAACTTTACCAATGAAGGTGACATGACAGCAGATCAACTTAAAACTATTTGTGATAAAATAAAGGAAAAAGGTCCTAAATGTGCAATTGTTATAGTGGGTAAGTCAAATGGTAAAGTAATGATTGCAGCAGCTGCAGGAAAAGAGGCTCAAGATTTAGGTATACACGCTGGAAGACTTGCTAAAGAAGTAGCAAAAATAACAGGCGGAAACGGCGGCGGAAAGCCTGACATGGCTATGGCCGGTGTTAAAGATTCTTCGAAGATAGATCAAGCGCTATTAGAAGCGCCGAATATTATAAATGATATGATAAAATAAATTTATATTAATCGAGGTGGTAAAATGGATTGTGTTTTTTGTAAAATAATTTCAGGAGAAATACCATCGAAAAAGGCCTATGAAGATGATAAGGTTTTAGCTTTCTTTGACCTTGAACCTCAAGCACCTGTTCATATACTTATTATACCAAAGGAGCATATTGAATCGGTTGACAGGGTTAATTCTCAAAATAGTCAAATCATAGGCTATATTTTCGAAATTGCCGCAAAACTTGCAAAAGAATTTGGTTTGAGCAAAGGTTATCGTATTGTTGCTAATTGTGGCGAAGACGGAGGTCAAACAGTAGGCCATTTACATTTCCATCTATTGGGTGGCCGATTTATGCAGTGGCCCCCGGGTTAATATTGATTATTTATTATAAATTTGAAAGGTAGGCAATTAAAGTGAGTGAAGTTTATAAAATGAATATTGCAGGATTTGAAAGGGAGCTACCTCTTTGTCCTGTTGATGATACCTTGGATATAGCAGCTTTTAATATGTTTGGAGATGTAGAACTTACTGAAAAAGTTGCGAAAGATCTTTTGGCAAAATGTCCGGAACATGATGTTTTAATAACAGCAGAAGCAAAAGGTATTCCACTATGCTATGAAATGGCAAGGCAAGGCGTAAGGAAGTATGTTGTAGCGAGAAAAGGTATAAAGCTATACATGAAAAATCCGATACATGTTGAACTTAAATCTATAACAACAGCAAGACTTCAAAATTTATATCTTTCAGAGGAGGATTATAAATTTTTGAAGGGCAAGAGAATTTTAATTGTAGATGATGTTATCAGCACTGGTGAATCTTTGTCAGCTATTGAGATGCTTGTAAATAAAGCAGGAGGAATAATTGCAGGTAAAGCCTGCGTGTTAGCAGAAGGGGACGCTGCTAAGAGAAATGATATAATCTATCTCGAACCACTACCATTGTTCCATAAATAAAGTCTAAGGAGAGATTTTTATGAAGCGGTCATTTGCGTTAATAGGTTTTACTTATCTAATTGCGCTTATGGCCGCAATTTATTTTGGTGAACAAATATCCTTTTTTATATCTATTGGCTTAATTGTTTGCTTTGTAATTTCCTTGTTTTTTAAGGATATAAGAAAAAAGAAAGCAATACCTGTTGCCCTTTTTGTTGCAGCGGCAGGACTTTTAGTTTATTCTATGGCATATAACAATGAAATATATCCTGTGGATAGCTTGAAGGAAAAGGACGTAGAGATTTCGGGCGTTATATGTGAAATGCCATATAAGGAATATAATAGGTATTATTATATAATAGAGACAGATTATATTTCTATGGAGAATGCAGAGCAAAAAGTTAAGCTTAAAGTTTCATCTTCCGAGGCGTTAGAGGCGGATGCTTATGATAGAGTTACTGCGAATGTATATATTTATGAGCCAAGTTCCGGGAATGGCTATAATTCTAAGATTTATTATCAAGCAAGAGGAATATTTCTTTTTGCGTATCTCGATGAATATAAAGAGATAAATGTAGAAAAGACGAATAATAAACCTTTATATTATTATGTTATAAAAGCCAGAGAGAAAATGTTGTCTGCCTTTAGAATTATGCTTCCAACTAATGAGGCTTCTATGGTGTCAGGAATATTATTGGGAGATAAGAGGAATATTCCCGAAGAGATAAAGTCTGATTTTAGGGATGTTGGTGTTTCTCATATGCTGGCAGTATCCGGTATGCACTTATCAATTTTGTCCCAATTTTTAATGATGAGTTTAGCATATCTTAATGTGCCAAAACAGTTTAGAAGTACAATTGTATCCTTGTGTATATTTGGATTTATGGCCCTTATGGGATTTTCTTATTCTGTCATGCGAGCCGGTATTATGTCTATAATATATTTTATAGGATTAATTTTTGGAAGAAGGTCAGATTCACTAAATTCACTTGGCGCCGCGGTTTTTATAATTTGTTTGATTAATCCTTTCTCAGCTGCTGACATAGGTCTATTATTGTCATTTTCAGCGGTCTTGGGTATATTACTTTTACAAAAGCCAATAGACAAGTTCATAAAGGATAGAATTACGGATCCTAAAAGGGAAAATCACATACTAAACTGGGCTATAACGACATTTTCTATAAGTTTGGCATCAACAATCTTTACAAGCCCTATAGTTATGATTATATTTAAAAGAATATCTATAATTGCGCCAGTAGCCAATGTTATAATAATATTCCCAATGGCATTTATGATGGTTTGTGCATTTTTATCACTTTTATTATATTTATTGCACATTTCGTTTATAGCGATTACCTTTGCAGCCTTAGCGGGGATAGCGGTAGACTATATGATATACGCTGCCCACTTTTTATCTATGATACCGTGGGCGTCATTGCCGACTAATCAAGGGTTTATATTAATATGGATTGCTGCGACATTTGTTTTGTTAGCAATAGCACTTTTCTTAAGAAATGATACTCGACTTATAAGATTTGTTGCTATTCTTTCATCAATTATATTGTTTGTAGGAATTTTTTCGTATCAAATTTGCAGAAGAAATGTCGTAAGTGTTGCCGTCTTGGATACTGGCAATGGTCTTAGTGTTGTTTTAAATAAGGACAATCATACTGCGCTTATTTCATCGGGTGGTGAAAAATATTATCAAGGGATAGTTTCTGATTATTTGGATTCGCTAAATACAAAGAAATTAGATTATTTTTTAGTCTCTAATTCTTGTGATGAGGCATCTTTATACGCAGACTCTATACTAAATGAATATCAGGCTTATTCGTTAAGTCTTTGTAACAATACAAATATTCACGAAAAAATGACTGAGAGAAATATTAGGCTTTGTAATAATGTAAATTATTTTAATAAGTGCACTACGGTTGATATTTGGGGCAATGTTAAGCTTTATGTAAAAAATATTGGAAATGAAAGTTATATATATTTTGAGGTAAATAAAGTTAGCTTTCTTTTGTCCTTTGCGGACTTTAATATTGATAACTTACCGGATAAATGGAGAAATCCAAACGTTTTAATATCGTCATCAAATATAGACTCTTTGGAGAATGTAAACTCAAATTTTATTGTTTTATCTAAGGACTTAGATTCTTCTACAAGGACAATAAGTACTTTAGCTCCTAAAAATCCAAATATAATTGCGACAGCTTCAGATGGTTCTGTTGTTATAGACTGTATAAAGGAAAATTATATTGCTATAAGGAGGGAATACTGATGCCTAATATAAAAGAGGATGAACTAAAAAAAGTCTTAAAATCGGGCGATATTGCTAATCTATGGTTTCTATATGGCGAGGAGAAATACTTGCTTTCTTTTTATAGGGACAAGCTTGTTAATAGTGTCGTTGAGGATATCAATAATTCATTTAACTTTCAAAAATTTAGTGGGGATGCAATAGACATAAATCAAATATCGGAATCTATAGAGGCATTTCCGCTTATGGCGGAGAAGAAATGTGTGTTGATAGAGGATTTAAATATTGATTTATTAAACGAGAGTCAATTAAAAAATATTTTGAGTATTATATCTGATATCCCTGATTATTGCATTTTAATTTTTTCAATGCCTACTATTGATATACTGGCTAAAAAATCATCTAAGTTTAATAAGGTGATTAGAGAGTGTGAAAAGTTTGGAAATGTTGTAAATTTTGAAAAAAGAGGTAATGTAACTCTTGAAAAACAGCTTATAAGTTGGTCAAAAAAACAAGGTGTCACTTTGAGTGCCGCCAATGCCGGCAGGATTATAGATTATTGTGGGGATGATTTACAAACCCTTAGAAATGAGCTTGAAAAACTTTGTGCTTATGTTTTAGATGGTGAAATTACTGAGGAAATAATAGAAAAGCTTGTCACTAAAAATTTAGAAACTACTGTTTTTATGCTTTCAAATGCTGTCGCAGCAGGGGACTACAATAAAGCATATAAGCAATTGGATATTTTGCTTTATCAAAAGGAGGAACCTATCGCTATATTGGCAGTTCTTGCAAGCGTTTATATAGATATGTATAGAGTAAGATTGTTTATAGAAAATGGGAGAGAACCAACAGACCTTAAAAATTATTTTGATTATAAGGGTAAGGAATTCAAGATAAGAAATGCCTCTAAAAACAGCAGAAACCTACCCCTTGATAGTTTAAGGGAAGCAATAGATCTTCTTTTAAAGGCGGACATAGATCTTAAAAGTTCTAAAATTGATAAGCGATTGATTATGGAAGAGACTATAACGAAATTATTCCTACTTTATAAAAAGGGGAGAAATTGTTGATAAAAGTTAAGGAAGCTATAATAGTAGAAGGAAAATACGATAAAATAAAGCTTAGGTCATTTATAGACACTACGATTATAACAACTAACGGCTTTAGAATATTTAAAAATAAAAATCAAGTAGAAATGATAAAAAGATTATCTAATACTAATGGAATTTTAATTTTAACTGACAGTGATGCTGCAGGATTTATGATAAGAAATCATATAAAAAATATTGCCCCAAACGGTAATATTAAGCAGGCTTATATACCCGATATTTATGGAAAAGAAAAGAGAAAAGAAAAGCCCTCCAAAGAGGGCAAACTTGGTGTTGAAGGGGTAAGTCAAAGTGTAATAATAGACGCTATAATAAAGTCTGGCGCTATCATTGAGGATATGCAAGATAATATAAAACAAGAAAATCGAGATGCTAAAGTAATAAGTAAATTGGATTTTTTTGAGGATGGTTTATCAGGTGGCGAGAAAAGCAAAGAGAAGAGGTTAGAGTTTATAAAATATCTAAATTTACCTGAGCATCTTTCTACAAACTCACTTTTAGAAGTGGTAAACAATATAATAACGTACGACGAGTACAAAAATATTATAAACATTTTGGCAAATAAATAGTAAATACAGATATTTTAATATAAAAAGACTTAAAGTCTCTTAACGAGATTTTAAGTCTTTTTATTGTATATTGAGTTAATCAAAAGGATCAGTACTCTTTTTTTCATTTACTTGTTTGTAAACATTTAATTTGTTATTATTATCGCAAGTTGCGAGAAAAATATCTTTTTCATTCCTTATGCCAAGTTTATTTAGTTCTTTACGAAGCCATGTTTCATCTTTTCCTATTAACTTTAGGTTTGTCCTTAAAATTATTCCGTCCTCTATTACGTTGGATACTATTTTTTCCTGACTAGGCGCTATATTCAAATCTTTGGGGTTAACAGGTCGTTGGTCTGATACAGGAATGATACTTAGTTTTCCATTGGGCTCCATTATTATTGTGTCTATGTTTGCAAGATCAAAATACCCTGCTGTTCGGCATTGAGTTAACATTTCACTTATATCTAATCTGGCTTTATTTAGATTTTTCTTGTATATTTTATTATTCTCATATAATACTAAGGGCCGTCCTGTTAAGATTTTTCTTAGCTTTATCGATTTGCAGGTTAAGATAGATATTAAGACCGAGACTAAGGTATATATTATCATTGCTACAAGGGGTTGCCAGAAGTCACCTTCAAGGGAGGTTGCCATTTCCGCTGCGATTGACCCTATAGTTATACCGTTTACATAATCGAACATACTAAGTTCGGACATTTGGCGATTTCCCATTATTTTGGTTAATATAAATAGAGCTACTATAGAGCCTAAAGAGGTCAATATGATGTAGATAACGTCCATTAAATCATCCTTTGCAAAGCATTTTTATTATTATGCATAAAATCCTTTGCAATAAACGTGGTTCACTATTATTTGTTTTTTGGTTTTATTTTGTGTATGTAGAATAGATATCCTATGATAGGAATGACTATTGATAAAATTCCTATTGAAAATGCAGGAAGGTTATTATTTTTTACAAGTAAGTCGGAGGCCTTATTGTTTACATTTTTAACCAATTGAGGATTTGAATCTAAATTTGAATCCGTGTTTATGCTTTTGTTTTGACTTTCGTCAGCACTGTAATCGGAGATTGGGTTTGAGGATTTATTTTTTCTAGATGAATTTGTAGATGAATTTTTGGATGACTTTTCAGATGAACTCTTAGATGACTTTGATGAACTGTCTTTGGAGGATGTTGAATTGGAGGAATCAGATGATGTTGAAGATGATGATGTATCATCTTTGATTTTCTCATTTCTCTTTACTGATATGGTATATACCAGTTTCGACTTTTTATCTGCAGACGTTACGGTAATATGTATATCGGTGGTAGAACCTATTTTGCCTAAAGTTTTACGATTCACCTTTACTGAAGCATTTTCATCTGTAGGACTTGCTAAGACTTCTACTGAATCTACAGAAGATGGTACGTTTGCGCTGTATTCAGTTACATCTTTAGAAAATTCAGGAGAGATATCCGCTTCACAAAGTTCCAATGAATTTAAAGTACAATCATATACCGGGTCAGGTACGATATCTATACTATCGCTGCTTATGGAATCTAAGTCTATAGGTTCAACATCGTCATTTGCGATACCGTCTATTTGAGCGTCAAACTTACCTTGACCTATTGAAGCATCTTTGAGAGACTTAAATTTTATCGAGAACATAGCACTGTCATCATCTTGATTTATAATATAAGGTGAATTGGGTGATAAATAAATTATTGTTATTAAACCTTGTTCTATGTTATATTTAAATTGGGATATATCAGTATAATCGCCGACTTCAATGCCGCTGCATTGAAATCTCTTATTATCAAATGAAACTTTAAGTCTAAATGTAGCTACGTTTTGTGCTTCACTGCTTTTGAGATAAACACCATACTCAAAATCTTTATTCCTTGTCACACTGTCTGTGCTGGGTGAAAGTGTGACTTCAATAGGTTTACAGTTCGATAATGCATATGTATTTAATGAAAATAATATTAGCAAGATAGTTATTAATGATATTATACGGTACTTCATATTGATATCTCCTTAATAAATTCTTAAAATAAATATATTGTAAATTGAAAGGATAGGATATTATGAATATATATAAAGGCTTTTTTGATGAACTTATAGCTTGGCTTAAAGGGTTTGTTCCAAGTTTGATTTTTGCCGTTATAATTCTTGTAGTGGGGTGGTGGTTGGCAAAAACCTTGAGCAAGTCCATAGGCAAGGCAATGAGAAGGGCAAAAATAGATGAAAGTATAATTTCATTTTTTTATTCTATAATGATTGTTTTGTTTAGATTAATCGTTATTATAACCGCTGCTGCAGAGCTTGGAATAAACGTTACTTCTTTAGTTGCCGCAATAGGAGCTGCTGGAGTTACTATAGGTCTTGCATTAAAGGATAGTTTTTCAAATATCGCAAGCGGCATATTAATTATAACAAATAAACCTTTTAAAATAGGTGATTACCTTGAAGTTGATAATTTTCAAGGTACCGTATTAAAGATAGAAATGCTTTTTACAACGTTAACGACTTACGACAATAAAGTGATAGTAGTACCAAACTCTAAGCTTACAAGCGAACATCTTATAAACTATACGGCTCAAAAAACCAGGAGACTTGATTTATGCTATTCAGTAAGCTATGACACTGATTTAGCTAGAGCAAAGGATATTATAAGAGAAGTAGTTTTAAACAATAATAAGTCATTAAATGAACCTAAACCTATTATAGCAGTTGCGCAGCATAATGAAAGCAGCATAAACATTATTGCTAAGGTATGGTGTAATTGTGAGGATTATTGGCCTCTTTACTATGAAATGCAAGAAAATGTGAAAAATGAATTTGATAAAAATAATATATCAATACCATTTAATCAACTTGATGTAAATATAAAAAAGGCTTAATTAAGAATAATCCTTAGAAAATATTTATAAGTTAAATATGAAATATATTTTAAAATGTGATATAATAGAAATAATGATTTTATATGGTGGTGGTTATATGTCCTTTAACGCATTTTCTTTTAATGAAAATTATGGAATGTTGCAATCCAAGACAGATATAAAGCTTTTAATTTGCTACATTCTTTCAAGTGTCAAATCCGGGATATCAAAGAATGATATAATATCTATTTTACAAGATAATAGATTTGCGAGTTATTTTGATGCAGTTGATGCCTTTTCGGATTTATATTCTAACGGCAATATTAAAAAATTAGAAGAGGATCAAGAATTATATACAGTGACTGATTCAGGTAAAATGATATCAGAACAGTTGGGGATATCTCTTCCTGTTACTATAAGGGAGAACGCACTCTCAGCAGCATTAAATATACTTTCTAAGACAAGGCTGAAAAAAGAAAACAGCGTTACAATAGAAAAAAATGATCATGGATATACAGTGCTCTGCAACATTTCAGGAGGAGAAATGGACTTAATGTCATTTTCCCTATATGTACCTGATAAAATACAGGCTAATATGGTAAAGGAGAATTTTCAAAAGGATCCTCAATCAATCTACCACGTAATGCTGGCATTGCTTACTAAAGACAAAGAATTTGTCGAAGAAGCACTAAAGAACATAAAGTAAAATAGTTTTTATAAGAATTATTTTACATTAAGTTTACCATTTTTGCAATCTTTTTAATTGATAATTATAATAATCCTTTAAAGAGGAAATTAAAAAATTTTGAATTTCCTCTTGTTTTTATAAAAGATATGGTGTATAATCTTATTATAGAAAGCAAGATAGTGTGTCATACGTTTAAATATGCGGATAGGTAGGCGCTGTACGGCAGAGCGTCGTGAATCATGTCAGGCGGGGAACCGAGCAGCATTAAGCGAAGGAGCTTAGCGCGATGCAGTTAGTCTTCTTGTCCGTATAATTAAGGGTATGGAGGCTAATCTTGCTTTAGTTATTTAAGGGGGTGAGGCTTTGTACCAAGCTTTATATAGAAAGTGGCGACCAAAAACTTTTGAGGATGTTTCGGGTCAACCTCAAGTTACTAAAACATTGAAAAATGAGCTTAAATCCGGGAGATTATCACATGCATATCTTTTTACCGGATCCAGAGGTACAGGCAAGACCTCTTCGGCCAAAATATTAGCTAAAGCCATTAATTGTCTTAACCCGGTTGACGGCGATCCATGTTGCGAATGTGAGATATGCAAAGGCATTGATAATGGTACAGTTTTAGATATTGTTGAGATTGATGCTGCTTCTAACAATGGGGTAGAGAATATTCGTTTATTAAGGGAAGAAGCCTCATTTACACCGTCATCTGCTAAATTTAGAGTTTATATTATAGATGAGGTTCATATGTTGTCAACAGGGGCATTTAATGCCCTATTAAAGACATTGGAAGAGCCTCCTAAGCATGTTGTTTTCATATTAGCTACAACCGAAGTTCACAAAATCCCGGCTACTATACTATCTCGTTGCCAACGTTTTGATTTTCATAGAATATCTTCTGAAGATATGGTTGAACGTCTCTGCTTTATTTCAAAACAAGAGGGGAAACAATTAGATGAAGATGCTGCGTTAATGATAGCAAGACTTTCAGACGGTGCATTAAGAGATGCCCTTTCACTTTTAGATCAATGTTTCTCAAAAGGCGACCATGTAACCTATAGTGTAGTGGAAGAGACAGCGGGCCTTGTAGGAGATGAAAGTGTATTTTTTATTTCAGACTGCATAATAAATCAAAATAGTGCGGATATATTGAATAAGATAGCCTTTCTCTATGATTCATCAAAAGATATGGAGAAGCTATTATCAGAACTTTTAAATCATTTTAGAAATTTAATGCTTTTCAAAACTATGAAAAATCCTGCGGACATTGTAGTTTTATCAAAAGAAAAGTATGAAATGTCGTATAATCAGGCGCAAAGGCTTAGTATTGAAGAGATTATATATATAATAGACACTTTGCAATCTTCTCTTTCAAGGATGTCGATGGGGGTAAATAAGAGAATAGAAATTGAGATGTGTTTGGTTAAATTATGTTCGAAGGAACTGGATGATTCTAATTTATCGCTATTAAATAGAATTTCTAAGCTAGAAAGAATTATTAAGTCCGGGAATATAGCAGCAGTATCTACGCAAAAAGAGAGTGCAGATACTCGAGTTAATAATGAAAAAATAAACAAGGAATCTAAGCCACAAGCAGGGACGATTAATAACGATGCAAAGCCGGCCGAAACCATAGAGAAAAAAGATAAGATTGATAATAAAGATCTCGTAAAAGATGCAGTTAAAATGAGCGATTGGCCCGAAGTATTAAATATTCTTAAGACATATTCAAGATCAATAGCAGCTGCATTTAGCGGCTCTACAGCTTATATAAACGGTGGATTTGTTTTAATAGATGCACCTAACGATATGGCGTTTGAACTCTTGAGAAAATCTGCAGGGCGTGATAAAATGCGTGTGGCGATTAAAGAGGTTACGGGAAAAACATATAGGTTGGGGCCGTATAAATCATCAATGATTAAGAAAGATGCTGAGGAGGACCCTCTTAGTGAATTAATAAAGAGGGCTGAGGACAGCGGAATTTCTTTAACAAAAATATAATTGATATAAAGGAGAATGAAAATGAAAGCAAGATTACCAAAAGGACTAGGCGGATCAATGGGTGGCTTACAACAACTGGCTCAAAAGGCTCAAAAAATACAGGATGAAATGAAAACAGCGACAGAAAGGCTTAATTTAAAAGAGTACCAAGCGACTTCCGGTGGTGGAGCTGTAACAGTTACGTTAAATGGAAAACTGGAGTTAACTAATATAGATATTAAGCCGGAGGTTGTAGATCCGGAAGATTTAGAAATGTTGTCAGACTTAATAATTGCTGCTACTAATGAAGCTATTAGAAGTGCTAATGATGAAAAGCAGTCCGTAATGGATAAGCTTTCAGAAGGTCTTAACGTACCGGGGTTATTTTAGTAATGGCAGAATATAATGTAGCTCCATTAGAAACTCTTATCGATAAATTTGAGAGCTTGCCAGGTATAGGAAGAAAGACCGCGTCACGTTTAGCATATCATGTTTTAAAAATGAGTAATAGTGAGGCGGAAGAATTTTCTAAAGCTATTTTAGAAGCTCATAGCAAAATACACTATTGTAAAAAGTGTTGTAACCTAACAGATTCGGAAATTTGTTCTGTTTGCAAGGATGATTCAAGGGATAAATCTATTATTTGCGTAGTAGAGGATCCAAAGGATGTTATAGCCTTCGAGAGGACACATGAATATAATGCACTTTATCATGTGCTTCATGGTGTAATATCACCTTTAAATGGGGTGTGTCCGGATCAATTACATATTAAAGAGCTTCTTGCGAGAATTAATTCTTCAAATGATATAAAAGAGGTTATTATGGCAACTAATCCAACAGTTGAAGGTGAGGCAACTGCTATGTATATTTCAAAGCTTTTAAGGCCATTTGATATAAAAGTTACTAGACTAGCTTATGGTATACCTGTTGGAGGAAGCTTGGAATATGCCGATGAAATAACCCTTACAAGGGCTATAAAAGGAAGAAGCAGTTTAAATTAGCAAAATTTAAACATTAAATTAGTAAAACATAAACTCCCCTTTGTTTTAGTTTTTCTAACAAAACAAAGGGGAGTTTTAAATATACCGTTTTTAGTTTTCTGAATTTGATGGGGTATTAGACCTTTCTTTAAATTCACTCATAAGCAGTTTATGCTTTAATTTAAGCTCTTGAGTTTCTAGTTCTTCATCTCTTTCAAAGGTTTCCGTTAAATGTGATATTAATTTTTGTAACATATTAAGAGTACGTACAAGATAGACATTTAAATTTATTTGGTTTTTACCAGCAAGTTTGATAGTTTCTTTTATGGAATTTTGGACTATATCGAATTCTGTTTTTAATTGTTTAGTATGGTCATTTAAATTTTTTATCATTGCTGGGTAGATAGCTGTATTCTGCTTTTTAATTATATTATTTTTTATGTCTGTATCTGTCCTAACTACTAAAATAGTGCCAATAACATTATTAATATTGGTGGCAATATTAATAATGTTTGCTTCGACATCTGGATTTTTAAACCTTTTTCCCGTCAATTTATCAAAGAGACTAAGATCCTTTCGTGATTCTTCCCTAGAATTTTCTATAAAGCTATATCTATTCCATGTATTTTTTAAGTGATATTCTTTAAAGTTATAATCTTTGATATCCCTATATGTTAAGCCTTCTAATTCAGGAAAATTTTTACTGTTAAAAGAATCCACAAAATCATTTGGATCATCTATGTTATATAGTGCTTCTTTATTATTCATAAAAAATTCGTTTAATTCAGTTTTTTTTCTGGATCCTTTTGCCTTATTATAAAATTCATATAATTCATGGTTTCTCTCGCGAATTTCTAAACCATTATAGTTGTAATCAGAAAAACAATCAACTGAACCATCAGGGTCGGAGACTAATTTAGCGGCTTTATTGGCAACTAAGCTTGGTGCTATGCGATTATGAAGTGATGATATATTATTAAGGCCAATGGATTTGGATATTTCCTTAACAAATGTATTACAGTTTCTCGTGTAAAATTGGTAATACTTATATCTTTTAAAATAAATATAAATATTATCTACTAAATGTTTAACTTGTGAAGCGCTTATTGGAGTCTGAGTGGAAACAGAGGATGTTTCGTTAGTCTCAGAGCGTATACCGGATAGGAATTTCTTATTGAAAAGGTTCAGCATAAGATGATCATGATCCATTCCAATGAATCCAACTCTAAAGAATTTTCTTGTATATCGTTTGTTTTTTTTGTCGTATTCAGTATATCTAAGCCCCATATATGCGTGTTGAAATGTGGTGAGGGGAGCAAATTTATTAACATCAAGATTACTTTCAAATATTGGTGGCTTATTTACATCTTCATAATAGACTTTGGATGATCGTGATAGAGAAATAGAACTCCCATCTCCAGCGGTTATTTGTCTATCCGGTAATTTAAATACATTCTCTTTACCAGTATTATCATCACCAAATGAAAATGAAACTATTTTTTTAGGATCATTCTGACCTTCATCAGCATCAATCCTTGGAATAATTCTGTCGTTATATAAGTCTTCAGCTATGGAATTTATTAATAATATGTGAGGCTTAAATTCTGGTGAAGTTTTTAATATTTTAAAAACTTTCATACGTTGTAAAAAATTAAATTGAGGCATTGATACTAATGCTTTAATTTTCCGATCCTTAACTTTATTGCTTTTTTCATTATATAGAATCATCTTAATTATATTCAATAAATCAGTTGTTAATTGTGCTTCTGAATCCTGAAAAAGTTTAATTGTATCTTTAAATGATAATTTAGAGAGCTGTTGATCAGAAATGGAATTAAAGTCTGTATTAGATTTGCTTGTAGCGTTGGATCTATTAGTGGTTTCAAGTGCATTCATCATATTAAAACCTCCCAAAAAAGCATTTACTTTATTGTATAAATAATAGCATATTATAATACAATATGCAAATTACTTTTCTATTTTGGATGAAAAATTGTAAAATTAAAAAAACAACGAGTTTCTTAAGGCTATTAAGAAGACTCGTTGTTTTTTCATATTTCGATGGCATATTTATCATTGATTTCGTCTTGAAGATTCTCAAGATAATCTTTCATGTATTCAAATGCTTCTATACATTTAAATTTAACTTCGTACTTTTCTTCGTTCTCTACAAGCTCAATTTCTTCTTCGTTTAAGACTTTGGAAAGATCTTTTTGCTCTTCCGTAGCTGCGGGTATACACATAGAAGGGAACATAACACACCACCAATTTTTCCCTTTACCACTGCCGATTATTATTCTAAGTGCGTCATAACGGCCGGCCGGTAGGGTTACATTTTCATAATGTCTGGTGTTAAAATACATATTGGTAAGCTCTACTTTTACATCATAGTCATATCCAAGGTTATGTATTTCCTCTAAAGCAACGTTTCTAATTTCATCTATTTTTTCACTTGTAATTTTTTCTGCCTCGTCTTTAGTATTTGCTAAAGAGAATATATCGCCCGAGTACTCCAAGACTTTATCGCGTACCTTGAGTTTTAAATCCTGATCTTCAGCAGAGTCTGAATTTGCTAAGACGTGAAGACGTAATACCTTATTTTCAATGTTGTTACAAATATATGAAAAACCCATCATACTAAAAACCATACTTAAAATTAAACCTGCCAATAAAGCTTTTTCTAATATTTTCATAATTTTATATTTCCTGCCCTTTCAATAAAACAAATTTATAGCTTAATTATGGGGCAGGAAATAGTTATTTATTCATAGATGGAAAAATTTTTATTTTAAGATATAATCTATGTAAATTTAATTATCTATGATTTGACATCCAAATTTGGTTGGGGTACATAGAAAGACTTCATTATATTTTTTCCTTAAATTATTAATGCATTCTTTAGCATAATCTAAATTTTTAAAGATTGAGAAAACAGTTGGGCCACTTCCACTCATACAAGAGGTTAAAGCACCGCTTTCATAAGCTGTCCTTTTAATATGTTCATATTCCTCAAAGTCTATAACTTGAGTAAAACGGTTGAATACAGCTTTGCTTAATAAATCTATATCCGCCGAGTTTAAGGTGTCAATGACTGAATTTACCGACTTATAATCTATAAATTCTACTTCATCGACAAGTGCATATGCCTCTTTAGTGGAAACTGATAAATTAGGTTTTGTCAAAACAAAATAGCAATTGGGGCAAGGGCTTAAGTTTTCTAGGTCAGTACCTGTGCCGGTCGCAAGCATTGTACCTCCAAAAATACAAAATGGTACATCAGCCCCAATCATTGCGCCTATAGATGCCAATTCCTCGTTAGTATAGCTTGTGTTAAACATTTTATTAAGTCCTACTAAAACCCCTGCAGCATCAGTACTTCCTCCCGCAAGGCCTGCGGCTATAGGGATATTTTTTTCAATGTAAATATCTATACCTTTATTTTGTATTTTTGAATGATTAAAAAAAGCTGCGGCAGCCTTATAGGCTATGTTGCTTTTTTTGTCTACGTTTAGGTCCTTGTTTACGTTTACATCTATGTCATTATGGAAGGCCTCTTTTATGGTAATCACATCATAGAGGTCTATGGACTGCATTACCATTTCAACGTTATGATAACCGTCGTTTCTTTTTCCCTTTATATCAAGTGCTAAATTAATTTTAGCGGGTGCTTTTATTTTTACTTCCATTTTCATTCTCCTGATTTTAAGTTATTTAGAAATCTTTTTATTCTCTTAATGGCCTTTTGTAGGTGGGCGACTGAATATGAGTAGGAAACTCTTGCATATCCTTCACCGCATTGGCCAAAGGCTGTGCCTGGGATGATTGCCACATGCTCTGACAAAATTAGTTGTTTACAAAACTCCTCGGAGCTAAGCCCGGTACTTTTTATACATGGGAAAACATAAAATGCACCTTCTGGATTAAAACACGTAAGACCCATTTTATTAAATTCATCTACCAAAAATCTTCTTCGCATATCATATTTTGACCTCATGTTTTCGATATCCTGGTCACCGTTTTTTAATGCTTCTATAGCACCGTATTGTGCAGTAGTTGGGGCACTCATTATGGCAAATTGGTGAAGCTTGGTCATTTGAGATATGATTTCTTTAGGTCCCAAAGCATATCCTAAACGCCAACCTGTCATTGCATAGGCTTTTGAAAATCCACTTACTATAACAGTGCGCTCTTTCATGTTATCTATTTTTGAGAAGGTTGTAAACTCCTCTTGAGAATAGGTAAGTTCTGCATATATTTCATCAGACATTACAAATAAATCATGCTCTTCAACGACTTTAGCTATTTCTATCAAATCTTGTTTATGCAAAACAGCACCGGTAGGGTTGTTAGGGTATGGTAAAATAAGGAGTTTTGTTTTATTGGTAATATGCTTTTCTATATCTTCCTTTGTCAACTTAAAGTTGTTTTCTTCTTTAGTGCTGATAATAACGGGTTTGCCGCCGCTCATTTCTACTATAGGGGAATAGCATACAAAACTTGGTTGCGGTATTAAGACTTCATCACCTGTGTTTACGATAGTTCTAACGCACAAGTCGATTGCTTCCGAGCCTCCCACAGTTACTAAAATTTCATCTTCTTGATTATACAACACTTTAAATCTTCTCAAAAAGTAGTTTGAAATTTCTTTTCTAAGCTCTATGAATCCCTTGTTTGGGGTGTACCATGTTTTACCTTTTTCTAAGGAGGATATAGCGCATTCTCTTATATGAAACGGTGTGGAAAAGTCAGGTTCTCCGATACTTAATGATATTACATCGTCCATTTGATTAGCTATATCGAAAAAACGCCTAATTCCTGAAGGTTTTATATTTTTTATGTTGTCGTTTAAATATAGATTATAATCTATCAAAATAACATACTCCTTTTTTCGTCATTATCTTCGTCGTCAATGAGGATAGCACCATCTTCTTTAAATTTAGACATTATAAAGTGAGTTGATGTTGATATTACTGAATCTAAAGTAGAAAGTTTTCTTGATACGAAGGTTGCTATATCTTTTATGTCTTTTCCTTTTACAACAATGGCTAAATCAAATACGCCTGCCATGAGGTAAACGCTATCGACTTCCTCGAATGCGCTGATATTTTTTGCGATTTCCTCAAATCCTGTGTCCTTTTTAGGTGAAACCTTTATTTCTATTATGGCAGAAGTCATTGCATCGGGTATTTTATCCCAATTTATAAGAGTGTGGTATCCTTTTATAATACCTTTGTTTTCCAGGTATTCTATTTGATCAATTATTTCAGATTCCGTTGAACCAAGCATAGTTGCTAACTGTAAAGGAGTTAATCTTGAATTTTTATTTAATACCTCTAATAATTTGTTCATAAAAGTAACCTCCGGTTTTTATATTAAAATTAGACTTGATTTTTTTTCTCATAAGGTTTATGATACTACAGTTTGGTATTATTTTCAAATATCTATTATTAAGGCTAATTTAAAAAATATTATTGAAATTTTTCTCACAAGATATTGTAAATTTCGTTTTAAGAGTCTATAATACTTTAATAGCATAATATTTAAAATATAGCTTAGAATTTTTTTGGGAGGTGTAGCGTGATGAAAGATATGATTTCGGAGATAGTTAATCTTGATCAAAAGGAAAGAGAACTTACTGAAGAAGCTCAAAACAGGAAAGTGGTTGTTCAGCAGGAAATAGCAGAGTCTAAGAATAAGATTAAAGAGACGTACCTTACTAGGGCTCGCCAAAGAATTAAACAAAATGAAGAAACTGAAAAAAAAGCGGCAGCCGCTACTTGGGCATCAATCAAAAGGAAACAAACAAGGATATCTAAGAAACTGGACAAATCTTTTGATGAAAAATCCGATGAATGGGTAAAGACTATCGTAAATAATGTTATAGGGGAGTGAGTATATGCCTTCCAGTTATGCTTCAAATGCAGTTTTGTCTAAAGCAAGGGCAATGTATGGAAATAGGATTAAGTCCAATGATTATAGGGAGCTATTAAACTGCAGTAATGTAAGTGAAGTTGCATTGTATTTAAAATATAATACTAATTATGGGGCAATACTTTCAGATTTAGATGAATCGGATATACATAGAGGGACATTGGAAAATCTTCTTAGAAAAAGAATTTTTCACGATTTTGCAAAACTTGGTAGGTATGAGCTTTCAGCTGGTGAAGACCTTGCGCAATATATGATATTAAGAACCGAGATAGAGCAAATTATTCATGCGCTTATTCTTCTTATTTCAAACAAATCAGAAGAGTATATATATAATATGCCCACGTTTTTTAACAAGCATACGCATGTTGATCTACCTTCTTTTTCTAAAGTGAGAAATTATGATGATTTTTTAGAAGTATTAAAGGGTTCACCTTACTATAAAATTTTAAAACAATTTAAACCCGAAGATTCCAAGAAAATTGATCTAAATAAAATAGAGAATGCACTTTACACTTATATGTACGGTCAAATATTCAATATAGTAAAAAGCTATAAGAATAAATCGATCGAAAAAGAGTTAAGTGAAATGTTTAACTTGTTTGTTGACCTTCATAATTTTGTCAGAGTTTTAAGACTGAAAAAATATTACAAAGCTTCACCTGAAATGATTAAAGAATCAATTTTGCCTTTTGGTCTTTTTAGAAAAAATCATATACAAGGCTTTATAGATGCTCAAACAGCAGATGAAGTTATTAAAGTAATAAAGACCACATGGCTTGGGGGAAAACTTCGAAACATAAAATATAATTATGCGGATGATGTACCAGAAATAATGAAATATAGAAAAAGCAGGCATAACATAAGATTTTCTATTAATCCGCCTGTTGTGATGCTTTCATATATTTTCTTGACTGAGATTGAACTTTCTAATATTATAAATATAATAGAGGGAGTTCGTTATGGATTATCCGCCGAAGAGATAAGAGAACTTCTTATTTACAGTGAAGATTATGATTGATATTAGTTTTTGTTGAAAGGAGGGCGATACGATGGCTGTTTCATCAGTTAAAATAGCGAGTATAATAGGAATGAAATCCGATCTGGACAAAGTTATAAAAGTTTGCGGCGAATCTGGGATTTTTCATCCGGACAATGCATTAAAATTTTATGACAATACAGAAGGATTCGAGTCTATTGCTGAAAAAAAACCTTATTCGGCTTTTTTGCAAACGCTTAGAGAATGTTTGGAATCTTCTAATAAACCAATAAAATTAGTGGATGTAAGCAAATTTAACGTTACTGAAAAGGAAATCAAGCAATATATAGACTATCTTTCCGAAAAACTTGGAGTGTTTCTTCAGGCAAAAAAGGAACTTACAGACAAGATAGATACATATCGAAAGACTATTAATGAGATAAGTCATTTTTTGGGTTTATCGCTAGACCTTGAGAAAGTATTTTCTTGTAAGTATGTAAAACCGCATTTTGGATCTATTCCTAAGGACAGTTATGAAAAGATTTGCTCTTATGATGAAAATCCTTATGTTTTGTTTTTCCCATGTACAAGTGATGATTTATATTATTGGGGTGTGTATTTTGCTCCTTTAGACAGCGATAAAGCAGTATGTGATATATTTTCAAGTTTTTATTTTAAAGAAGTTACCCTTAATATAAAAAACAGTACACCCGAAGCTTACGTTGCAAAATTAAATGGATTAATAGAAGAAAATTTAAAACTTCTAGATGTAGTAAACAATAAAATAGAGGCCTTTTGGAAAGTTCAATACAATCAATGTATTAGATTCTATTCAAAAATTGATGAACTAAATACATACTTTAGTATTAAGCAATATGTGTTTTCATACAATAATAGCTTTATACTTCTGGGTTGGATACCGGCTGAAAGGGAATATGAGTTTACTGATAAACTTGATAGTTTAAATTCAATAGAATATTCAATAGAAGACGCAAGAGAGGGGCTTAAATTTTCTCCTCCCGTAAGGCTTAGAAATAAAAAGTTATTCAAGCCTTTTGAACTTTTTATTGATATGTATGGACTTCCATGTTATGATGAAGTAGATCCAACAGTCTTTGTTGCCATTATATATACCTTGCTTTATGGAATAATGTTTGGTGACTTTGGTCAAGGGTTGGTCTTAGCCTTAGGGGGATTTTTAGCTTGGAAGTTTAAGAAAATGAAACTTGGCAAAATTTTGATACCATGCGGTATATCTTCTGCGATATTCGGCCTGATTTTCGGGTCCGCTTTTGGATTTGAACACGCATTGGATCCATTTTACAATAAAGTATTTGGTCTTAAGGAAAAACCTATTGATGTTATGGAATCTCATATGACGACCAATATTATATATTCAGCGGTTGGAATAGGTATAGTACTTATATTAGTTGCTATGCTGATGAATATATATTCATCGCTTAAGCGGAAGAATTTTGGAAGGGCAATTTTTGGTCCAAACGGTATAGCCGGATTTATTTTGTATGGGTCCGCAATGTTTGGTATGGTTTCGACCTTAGCTCTTAAAATGAATATTGTAAATGGATTTTATATTGTATTTTTAATTGTTGTGCCGCTTATCTCGATAATGTTTAATGAAGTTTTAGGTAAGTTGGTTGCAAAAGACCCTAATTGGAAACCGGAAAATCCGGGAGAATATATAATTCAAAATGTATTTGAGCTTTTTGAAACTGTTTTGAGTTATATTACAAATACAATGTCATTCTTGAGAGTAGGAGTTTTTATATTGGTTCACGCAGGAATGATGATGGTTGTATTTATATTGGCAGAGATGTTTAGCGGCGCAGGATATGTTTTGATTGTAATTGTAGGGAATATCTTTGTTATGTGTTTGGAAGGACTTTTAGTAGGAATTCAAGTGTTAAGACTTAATTTTTACGAGATGTTCAGCAGATTTTTTGATGGAGACGGAAGGGCTTTTGAACCCGTACTATCAAGATCAAGTTCAAATTAAACCGTATTACGGTTTGAATTATAAATAATAAAATTAATTATATTTTTGGAGGAATTTATATTATGAAATATGTTTTTATGATTATCCCGGCTTTATTTTTAATCGCATCAGTTTTATTGACAATGAGAGCTGTTAAGAAAGGTGCAAAAGCTAAAAATGCTTTAAAAGCTCAAATTTTGTCGTTTTTATGTGTATGTGTTATTTGCGTTGCAGCTCCAATGATTGCTTCTGCAGCTTCTGATAATAATGCAAATATGGAAACTGCTACAACTTCAGCAACTGCACAAGCTCCGGAACAAGGAATAGGATTTGGTCTTGGACTTTTAGCTGCAGGTATTGTTACAAGTTGTTCATGTATTGCAGGTGGTCGTGCCGTAGCATCAGCTGCTCCTGCAGCAATTGCAGCTTCATCTGAAAATCCTAAGTTATTTACTAAATCACTTATCCTTGTTGCATTGTGCGAAGGTCTTCCTCTTTATGGTGTTTTAATCAGTATATTTATTCTTGCAAAAGTTTAATAAGAGGTGTTTTTATGCGCTTTCATTTAATAAGTGACAATGTTGATACTTTAGTTGGTATGAGGCTTGCGGGAATAGATGGTGTTGTTGTACATGGGGAAGAAGAAACAACCAAGGCTCTAAAAGATGCTATGGAAATGGAAGATGTCGCTGTTGTATTAATGACAGAAATTCTTGTAAACTCATGTCCTGACCTTGTATATGATTTAAAGCTTAATAGGCAGCGCCCATTAATAGTTGAAATCCCGGATCGTCATGGAAATGGACGTGCAAAAGATTCTATAACTAGATATGTGCGTGAAGCAATAGGTGTTAAAATTTAAAATTAGGAGGTGCATCTATGCCTAATAATCAGGGAAAAGCAAGTAACTTTCTTAAAGCAATCAATAAATATGCCGAAGAACAAAGAAAAGAAATCCAAAAAGAAGTAGAGGATTTTAAAAGAGAAGAACTTGAAAAGGCCGAGGCTGAAGTTTTAAATGATGCATTTCAGTTGATACAATCAGAGATGGCTGAGATGAGAAGTAGAATTTCAAGCGACTTATCTAAAAAAGAAATGGATGGTAAAAAGGTTCTTTTTGAAAAAAGAAAAGCAATCACAAACGAAGTCTTTAAAAGGGCTAAGGATGAGCTTTTGAAATTTTCTGCTTCAGAAGAGTACCCGAAACTTCTTGAAAACTATACTAAGTTGATTTCTTCGACTCTTACACAACCGGGTACTGTCTTATACATAAGAAAAGAAGATCTTAAATTTAAGGATTTGATTATAAAAGCCTTTGGCAGAAAAGATTGCAAGGTTGATGTTACAGAAGATATAGTAATCGGTGGAATATACGGTTATAATTCAGAAATGGGTATTGTGGCAGATGAATCTTTAGATTCTAAACTGGAAGAACAGCATCAATGGTTTTCGGAAAATTCCGGTTTAAAGCTTGTATAGCTATATTAAGAATCCATTTTGTTTATTGGAGTTGAAAATTTGATGGAAAATCAGAATACTATATATGGCATAAATGGTCCGGTCGTCACAGTAAAAAATACTCGTTCTTTTTCTATGATGGAGATGGTTTATGTCGGAGAATCAAGGCTTGTTGGTGAAGTTATCGGTATTACTGATAAAATAACAACAATCCAGGTCTATGAAGAAACTACAGGACTAAAACCCGGAGAAAAAATATATGGTACAGGTGGGCCTATGTGTGTTACCTTAGGCCCTGGAATACTAGATAATATTTTTGATGGTATAGAACGTCCGTTAAAAGCAATAGAAAAAAAATCAGGCGCATTTATATCAAGGGGATCTTCAGTTCCTTCTCTTGATACAAAAAAATTGTGGGAAGTCACTATTGACGTAAAAGTAGGGGATACTTTAAATCCAGGTGATATTTATGCACATTGTCCCGAAACTACTATTATCACTCATAAGGTAATGGTTCCACCAAATCTTTCGGGTGAAGTTACAAAGGTTTCTAAAAATGGAAAATATAAAGTAGATGACGTTATAGTTGAGATAAAGGATTCTAAAGGAATAGTACATGGCCTTTCTTTGTGCCAAAAATGGCCAATTAGGACCCCAAGACCTGTCAACAATCGTTTACCTGCTACTGTTCCGCTTATTACGGGTCAGCGTGTAATTGATACACTATTCCCTGTTTCAAAAGGCGGTACAGCAGCTATTCCGGGTGGATTTGGTACAGGTAAGACTATGACTCAGCATCAATTAGCTAAGTGGTGCGATGCGGATATAATAGTTTACGTTGGCTGCGGTGAACGTGGTAACGAAATGAGCCAGGTACTTGACGAATTTACGGAACTTATAGATCCAAAATCCGGCAGACCGATGACGGATAGAACAGTGCTTATAGCAAATACTTCCAATATGCCGGTTGCTGCGAGAGAGGCTTCTATATATACGGGAATAACATTGGCTGAATATTATAGAGACATGGGCTATGATGTTGCTATAATGGCCGATTCAACATCACGTTGGGCAGAGGCTCTTAGAGAAATTTCAGGAAGACTTGAAGAAATGCCCGCAGAAGAGGGATTCCCTGCTTACTTGCCATCAAGACTTTCTGAATTTTACGAAAGAGCAGGAAGAGTGGAAACTTTAAGTAATAACGAAGGATCTGTCACTATTATAGGTGCAGTTTCTCCTCAAGGCTCGGACTTTTCTGAACCTGTTACTCAAAATACAAAACGTTTTACTCGTTGTTTCTGGGCTTTGGATAAGTCTTTGGCTTATTCCAGGCATTACCCTGCGATTAACTGGATGACAAGTTATAGTGAGTATTACACAGACCTAGACAAATGGTATACTGAAAATGTTGGTAAATCATTTGTGAAGTATAGAAAAAAAATAAGTGCTATATTGCATGAAGAAAACCAGCTTATGGAGATTGTTAAGCTTATAGGTTCTGACGTTTTGCCGGATGACCAAAAGTTGATTATTGAAATAGCTAAGGTAATTAGAGTAGGCTTTTTACAACAAAACGCTTTCCATGCTGATGATACATTTGTACCCCTAAAAAAGCAAATGCTTATGATGAAGGTTATTTTACACCTTTACAATAAGTCAAAGCAATTGATTTCTGCCGCAATTCCTATTTCGAGGATTATAGAGCTTGGTCTATTTGAAAAGTTAATTAAGATTAAGTATTCTATCCCAAACGATAAACCAGAGATGTTTAAGGAATATATAGCAGATATTGATGATGCATTTGCATCTCTATTAAAAGTATAATTACATTGTTAGGAGTGTACAAATATGATTCTAGATTATATTGGAGTAAAAGAAATAAATGGATCGTTAATTGTCCTTGACGGTGTAAAAAATGCTTCTTTTGAGGAAATTGTAAATATCCGTTTAGACAACGGTACTATACGCCAAGGAAGGATAGTTCAAATAGAAGGGGAAAGGGTTGTAGTTCAAGTTTTTGAAGGAACCAAGAATATTTCCTTGGGAAATACAAGAACAAGACTTACAGCTCATCCAATGGAAATGCCGCTTTCTCCTGAAATACTTGGACGTGTATTTGATGGGGCAGGCAGACCTATAGATGGTTTGGGCGAGATATTCCCTGAAAAAAAGATGAATATTAACGGTACACCTATTAATCCTGTTTCAAGAGTCTATCCAAAGAACTACATAAATACAGGTATTTCGACAATTGATACATTGATGACACTTATAAGAGGTCAAAAATTACCTATATTTTCAGGGTCGGGTATGAGACACAACGAGCTTGCAGTACAAATAGCACGTCAATCTAAGATCTCTGGCGCAGATGAAAATAATTTTGCTATAGTTTTTGCCGCTATGGGCGTTAAGAACGATGTCGCTGACTATTTTAAGCGCAGTTTCGAAGAGTCGGGAGTATTGCAAAAGGTTGTCATGTTCTTAAACTTATCAAATGATCCTGTTATTGAAAGAACGCTTACACCTAGGTGTGCCTTGACAGTTGCTGAGTATTTAGCATTTGAACTTGATATGCATATCCTTGTTATAATGACTGACATGACTTCATATGCAGAAGCATTACGTGAATTCAGTTCATCAAAGGGCGAAATTCCGGGAAGAAAAGGATATCCGGGATATTTATATTCCGATCTTGCGTCAATTTACGAAAGAGCCGGGATGATTAAAGGCAAAAAGGGGTCAGTTACCCAACTTCCAATACTTACTATGCCAAATGATGATATAACCCATCCGGTACCGGATCTTACGGGTTATATAACTGAAGGCCAAATAGTTTTGGATAGAGAACTTGAGGGTAAAGGTTTATATCCGCCCGTATCAGTACTTCCTTCATTGTCACGTTTGATGAAAGACGGTATAGGAGAAGGTTATACAAGAGAAGACCATGCTGCAGTTTCAAATCAGCTTTTTGCATCATATGCAAAGGTTATGGAAGCTAGGTCATTAGCTTCTGTTATAGGTGAAGAAGAACTTTCTCCTATTGATAAAAAGTACATGGAGTTTGGTAAGCTTTTTGAATCCAAATTCGTTAACCAAGGCTTTACTGAGAATAGATCAATAGAAACCAGCTTGGATTTGGGTTGGAAACTTTTATCAACTCTTCCAAAAGAGGAACTCGATAGAATTGACAGCAAAACGCTTGATGAACATTATATCGAGACTAAAGACGGTGAAAATCTTTTTGAAATCGATATAGAAGATGAAGATGATAACTCAGAAGAAGACAATTCTGATGAATAATTTTAAGTTAGCAAAAGGGGTGAATGGAATTGGCAATACAAGCAGTACCAACTAAAGGAAACTTAATTGCGACAAAAAGATCTTTAGAACTTGCAAGGGTTGGATTTGAGCTTTTAGATCGAAAAAGAAATATTTTAGTAAGGGAGATCATGACACTGATTGATCGCGCTACTGAAATACAAGATCAAATAGATTCAACTTACAGTAAGGCATATTTGGCCCTTCAAAGAGCTAACATAGATTTGGGAATTGTAGGAGAAATGTCTTATACTGTGCCGCTTGAAACAAGCTTGAAGTTGTCTTATAGAAGTGTTATGGGTGTTGAGATACCAATAGTTTCTATAAATGAAGAGGATACTCCTATTACCCCTTTTGGATTATACTCTTCGAATTCTATGCTTGACGAAGCTTACCTTTGTTTTATAGAGGTTAAGAAGCTTACTACCAAACTTGCTGAAATTGAAAACAGTGTTTATAGGTTGGCAGATTCAATAAAGAAAACTCAAAAGAGGGCCAACGCTTTAAAGAATATAATGATCCCTAAATTTGAGCAAACAGTTAAATTTATTACTGATGCGCTTGAGGAAAAAGATAGGGAAGAGTTTTCAAGGCTCAAGGTTATTAAAAATACTAAGAATAAATAAATTATTAAAAGGGTTGCACAAAACAAGTGCAACTCTTTTTATGCAAGTTTTTAATTATTATTGAGTTGGTTGATATATTAAAAAATAAATAGTATGCGACGTGCCCGCCGCTAGGCGA
>CAKSRC010000006.1 GCA_934486915.1 uncultured Eubacteriales bacterium | reverse complement strand
GGCTGCAACCTAAAAAGCTGCAGCCCTATTAATAATTATTGAATTTATGCGTCTAACTCGGCTTCCGACGAATCAAAAGGCTCAAAGTCTATCCTTGCGTTCTCAACAGAGGCTCCAATTACGCGTATGGTAATCTTATCGCCAATGCTAATTTTGTTGTTGCCTTTTTTGTCTATAAAGTTTATAGGCCACTCAAACACATAGTCCGCATTTTTGAATAGGCCAAGTTCGATAAAGCCTTCAACACCGTTTGCAAGCTCCACAAACATTCCCCTAGGCGTACCGCCGCTCACGACACCGTCGTAAACTTCGCCAATGTGGCCTATCATGTATTCAGCCATATAGCATTTTTCAGCGTCCCTTTCGGCATTCATTGCACGAACTTCACAAATTGACGAGCTCTTGGAAGATTCAACCGCAAAATTAGCGTATTTATCTTGAATTTTCTTTTTAGGCATACCGCCAACCAACGCAGAAAGTATCCTATGAATCGACAAATCAGGGTATCTCCTTATGGGTGACGTAAAATGGCAATAGTCCTTTAACGATAGGCCAAAGTGACCCCTAGGATTTTCAGAATACCTCGCCTTCGCCATAGAGCGCAACAATTGATGGGAAATTATTGTATAGTATTCAGTGTCCTTAGCCTTGTCGAGGACTTTTGCGAAGTCTAGGGACTGCATCCCCGGGACAATATCGATGTTATTAAATCCAAGTGCACTAATAAGGTTGGATAAATCCTTTAATTTTTCAGGATTTGGCTCATCGTGGACTCGATATACAAATGGAATCAAGCTTTTCTTGGCATACATTGCCGCAGCTTGGTTAGCAGTTATCATAAACTGTTCGATCAGCCTTTCAGCCTCGCCCGAAACCCTCTTTTCTACACCAACGCATACTCCATTATCGTCAAGCTCAAACTTAGCTTCTGTCGTGCTAAAGTCCAAGTTACCCCTATCTTCCGCCTTTTTTATCAATATCTTTGATAGCTCATAGGCCTCTTTTATGGGTCTTTCGACGACTTTATATTTCTCCCTAATTTCTAACGAGGCAGTACCATCTAAAATACCGTTAATCTCACTATATACCCCTCTTACTTTCGAGTTGATAACAGTCTTTTTAAACTTGTATGATAAGATATCCCCGGCCTTGTTAAGCTCCATTAGGCAAGAAAATGTAAGTTTATCCTCATGGGCGTTCAATGAACATATTCCATTAGAAATCTCTTTTGGGAGCATTGGGATGACTCTATCCGCAAAGTATACTGATGTTCCTCTAAGCATTGCTTCTTCGTCTAGCCTTGAATTTTCTTTAACATAATGCGACACGTCCGCAATATGCACTCCCAATTTCCAGCCACTTGAAGTTTTTTCCACTGATACGGCATCATCCAAATCTTTGGCATCTTTGCCGTCTATGGTAAAAATCAGCTCTTGCCTTAGGTCAAGCCTATCTTTCATTTCTTCCTTGGAAATCCCTCTCTTAGATATCTCCATAGCCTCTAAAGAAACGTCCTTTGGAAAAACTGACGGTATATTATAGGAATCTATTATAGCGTCTGAACATATCTTTGCGCTATTAGCTTTACCATATACTTTTATAACTCTAGCAGAAAGTTTACTCCTCTTAGTGGCCGGCGAAAGAGATACTTGCACTTTATCGCCGTTTCTAGCTCCAAGAGTTACCGCTTTATTTATAGGTATTTCAAGATGATACGGACCGTCAGGAACTAGCTCGCAGCCTTTATGGCTCCTCTTAATATAACCAGTAAGCGTACGGCTCCCTCTTTCTAAAATTCGCTGTACGCTGCCACTGGTACCCTTTTCTGTAGTTTTAAGGTTGTATAAAAGTACACCATCACCAACTATAGCTCCTTTTAGATTTTCATTGTATATAAGTACATCCAATTCCTTATCTATAAGCTTTGCAAACGCAAAGCCTTTAGACATAGAAATAATCTTAGCCGCGTAAAGCCCTGACGATTCACTTGAAGCTATTCTTCCTTTTTTAGTAAAGATTAGTCTCCCCTCATCCTTAAGCTCTTTTACTATCTCTACAAACTGCTCTAAGCTCTCACACCTAGATTTCTTAAATACAACATCAGGGACAAGAGCATATTTACTTTTAGACACTATTTGAGCGATATATTCTTTTAGTTCTTCCTTATTTTTCATCATACTTTCCCCCAATTTAATATTATCGACAAATAAAAATATTTATCTATTGCTGTTACAATATAGTTTGGGAAGAAAAAACTATATTCAAATTTACATCCGGAGAAGTTATTTTACTTATAAACCCGTTGGACCTATCAATATAAGCTGTATATTTACCGGCACTGCACTCTCCACTAATAGAGTTATCCTTTTCATTAATCTCAAGCGATTCCTTCATTGAGATATCATTTAAAACTCTATTAATAAATGAAGGTGCAGATTGATTCAAGACCGGCAAATTTTTAGTTTCACAACATAAATCCTTGAAGGCAATATTGTTTTTATCATTTAAAATATTAATTGAAAATCCTTCTAAGTTTTGAGGTTCCTTAACAGTGATTTCAGTTCCGTTTGTTTTTTCGTTCTTAACTAAATACTTTAGATAGTTTCCATCATATTCTACATCCGCAACTGCTTGAAAATCAGTTTTTACATTAGTTGATTTTATATCTTGAGTTTGACCGCACGAAGTCAAAAGACAAGTAGCAAATACTGTAATCAACAATAAAAAAACTACTTTTTTCACCTAATCACCTGCTAATTAAAATAATATTTAGTTTATAGAACACCTTGGCTTAGCATAGCATCAGCAACTTTTTCGAAGCCGGCAATATTTGCACCTATAACATAGTTCTTATCAAAACCATATTTTGAAGATGCCTCTGAAATTTGCTTAAATATATTAACCATTATATCTTTAAGTTTGCTGTCTACTTCATCAAAGCTCCAAGAAAGTCTCATGCTGTTCTGACTCATCTCTAATGCTGATGTTGCAACACCACCGGCATTTGCAGCCTTACCTGGTGCAAACAAAATCTTATTGTTTAATAATAGTTCTGTAGCTTTTAAGGTAGTTGGCATATTTGCACCTTCTGCTACTGCAATTACACCATTCTTTATTAAAGTATCTGCTGCATTTTCATCCAATTCATTTTGGGTTGCGCATGGAAGAGCAATGTCACAAGGTATACTCCAGTCAAATTTACCCTCATGATATTCTGCAGATGGTTGATACTTTGTATATTCGCTAAGGCGCAATCTTTTTACTTCCTTGATTTCTTTTATAGCGTCTAAGTCTATGCCGTTTTTATCATATATCCAACCTGTTGAATCGGACATTGTAACAACCTTTGCACCAAGTTGGCAAGCCTTCTCGCATGCGTATATAGCAACATTACCTGCACCTGAGATCGATACGGTTGCACTGTTTATATCTTTACCGTTTTGCTTTAACATTTCTTCAGTAAGATATAGAAGACCATAACCCGTTGCCTCCTTACGAGCAAGAGAACCTCCAAAATTGAGTCCCTTTCCTGTAAGAACACCCTCGTATTGATTGCGTATTCTCTTATATTGACCAAATAAATATCCTATTTCTCTGCCACCTACACCAATATCTCCGGCAGGAACATCAGTATCTGCCCCTATATGCCTATATAGTTCAGTCATAAAGCTTTGGCAAAAGGCCATAATTTCCCTATCACTTTTTCCTTTAGGATCAAAGTCAGATCCACCTTTTCCGCCGCCTATTGGCAAGCCTGTTAGAGCATTTTTAAATATTTGTTCAAATCCTAAAAATTTGATTATTCCCATGTTTACTGAAGGATGGAATCTAAGCCCTCCCTTATAAGGTCCTATGGCACTGTTAAATTGTACACGATAGCCTCTATTTACTTGTACTTTACCATTATCATCAACCCAAGCAACTCTAAATTTTAATTGCCTTTCAGGTTCAGTAATTCTCTCTAAAATTCCAGCTTCTTGATATTGAGGATTTTTTTCAATCACTGTCTCCAATGAAGTTAATACCTCAGTTGCTGCCTGCTGAAATTCAGGTTCTGCAGGATTTAAAGCGATTAATCTTTCTAATTGTTCTTTAACGTATGACATATATATTTCCTCCTTAATTTAGCCTTTTTATTTTATGATACCTTTATATTATATCACAATAATTAATAATATAGAATTATTTTATTAAAATCATCATTATATAATACTGACTATTAAAAAAATAAAGATACATCAAACTCAAATCAATACAATCCAAGTTTGATGTATTTATGTTTTATTTATAAGCGCTTGAATAATTACCATTATAATAGTAATATGAATTTCCTTTTTTAGGTGAGCACTTATTAAGCACCACACCAAGAATCTGGCAACCTGAACGGCTCAATTGTTCTTTAACTGAATTTACAAACTTATAACTATTTTTCCCTGATTCTAATAAAACTATAGCCCCATCACAATTTTGGGCAATTACCGCACTGTCTATTACACTTCCAAGAGGAGGAGTATCTATAATAATATAATCATACTCATCGCGAAACTTTTCCATAAGATTCTTAAAGTCGTCACCTGCTAAAAGTTCTGACGGATTAGGAGGTATTGCACCTGTTAGAATAATGTCTAAGTTTTCATTATCCGTATGATTTATAATATCATTCATTTCACTTTGCCCTGAAAAATAATGGGTAAGACCTTTTAATTTTCCCTTGCTAACTACCTTTTTAAATATACTTGGCCTTCTAAGGTCAGCATCTATTAATAAAACTTTTTTTCCCAACTCCGCCATAGACATAGCAACATTTATAGATATAGTGCTCTTTCCCTCTGAAGGAACGCAACTGGTAATCAAAATAGTTTTTACATTTTTGCCACAAAATAAAATATTGGTTCTTAATACTTTATAAGCTTCTTTCATTTTAAAATCATCAGATAAGTTTCTCCCTAATTTTATCATAATAATCTTACCACCTTATTTGTATTAATCCTAAGATTTTCTACTAATGTTCCTCAGATCTTAGAAAGCTTTTCATCTATTGGTATGACACCAAGTACAGGTAAATCTAAATAATTTTCTACGTCCTTAGATGTTTTAATTTTGTCATCTAAAATAAACACAGTTGTCAAAATAGCAAGAGAGATAAATATTCCAATAAGTCCTCCTATTGCAGTATTTTTTCTAATGTTTGGGCTATACGGACTGGATGGTAAATTTGCTTCTTCAACTAGGTTAATAGCATCAACATTCATAATACTTACTATTTGTTTAGATGCAATTTCTCTAACAGAATTAGCTATATCCCTTGCAAGATATGGGTCACTGTTAGAAACACTTATTTTAAGTATTCTTGTATCCTTAAGTGCTGTGACAGTTATCATTCCTGCCAACTGTTCATTGGTTAAACTTAATTTTAAGTCAGAAATAACTTTATCTGTTACCGATCTGCTTACAATCAACGCCTCATAGTCTTTAGTAAGTGAGGTTGCAAGTTGAACATCACTATACGTTGCCTTATTTCCCTCTGATATCAAAACATAAACCTCAGTTGATGATTGATATTTCGGCGTAATAACAAACATACTATATAACATAAAGACAGCCGCTAATATTACAGCTGACAGCAATACATAAACCGACTTACCTAATAAGAACTTAACTAAACTGCTAATATCAATTTCAAAACTACTTTCTCTCTTTTCTTGCTCCATATATATATTCTCCTTATAGTGTTAAGTTTTTTAGTATTCTTAATGCATTTTTATAAAAAATTCTATTAGCATAAACTTTACCATATTTTTTACTTACAATATCAAAACAACTATCAAGATTAAAAGATCTGTTTTGTAAATTATGGGCATCAGAACTTATAAAATGGACTAACTTATTTTTAAGCATTTTTTTAACTTTTGGGTTTTTTCTCAAAACTGAACCTGCATTTACTTGAATATATGCCCCAATATCAATAAGATCATATACTCGTTTAATATCATATACAGCTTCTATTCTTTCTACATGAGCAATAATTGGTAAATAACCCATTTGTCTAACTTCCACAATGCTATTTTTAATAAGATCAATCTCCGCAGTCTCACTATATTCTACCAATATATAATCAGAATTTGCTAAAGTAAAAATCTCTCCCTTTTCCAACATACTCGGAATATCAAAACTATAATATATCTCATTTCCAAGATATAAATCAAAATCGGGAAGTTTTTTAGCAGCCTCATTTTTTAGTACATCAAAATTAGTCTTTACTTTTTTATTATTAATATAATTTCTCCCTAAATGAAAATGAGGGGTCAAAATTATAGTGTGGCAACCCCCTACATATGCTCTTTCAAGCATTTCTAAGGATTCATTAAGATTTTTAGCACCATCATCTACATCAAAAAGTATATGATCATGAATATCTATGATATTATTCATATAATCACCCCTATTAAATAAATGTATGGTCACCTTAAATTTTTAAAGAAATCTTTTAATATGCAGGAACACTCATCCTCTAGTAATCCTTTTACAATATCCGGTTTATGGTTAAACGGAAATGAAAATAAGTCTATTACGCTGCCACAAGCGCCGGCTTTCTTATCATAAGCTCCAAAGACTACCCTTTTAAGCCTTGAATTTATAATGGCTCCTGCGCACATAGGGCAAGGCTCCAAAGTGACAAACATTTCGCACTCCCAAAGTCTCCAGCCCCCCAGAGCTTTGCATGCTTTATCTATGGCATCTATCTCTGCATGATAAATTGCATTTTTTAGCGTTTCTCTTTTGTTCCTTCCAAATGAAACTACCTTATCATCCTTAACTATAACAGCCCCAACGGGTACTTCCTTTTCGCTATAAGCAATTCTAGCCTGCTCAAGGGCAAGATTCATATATTTTAAATCTCTATTAGATATATCAAACAAGAGAGGTACCTACTGCCATGACAATAAAAATAATAAATATAACTATTAAGGGTGATAAATAGAAAGCTCGTACACGCTTTGATAAACTGATTGGTGATACATAATTTGATACTCTAAATGCATCCTTTCCCTTCTTTTTCAATAGGTAAACTAAAGATATTATTCCAATTATTATAAAAGTTACATTTAAAATATCGCTTAATACCTCACTACTAAAACTTGAATTTTTAGAGATTATAGTAACCATACTACAAGATAGATTGTTTATAAAATGCATAATTATTCCTGGTAAAAGAGAATTAGTTTTTATTACCAAATATCCAAAATATAAACCACCTACAAGGGCAAAAGGAGTTTGATAGATATTCGCATGTATTAATCCAAAAAGAATAGCTGAAGTAGCAATCGCAAAAATATCACCATATTTTCTAAGAAGACCTAATACAACTCCCCTAAATGCAAATTCTTCTATTAATGCGGGCAAAACTGAAACAGTAATCAAATAAAGAATTATAGATAAAGGGCTATTATCATAAGGTACCCCAGATACTTTAGGGTATATCCCATTAGAATTTAATATATGTTCTAGTAATTCAACAAAATAATTCATTATAGCAAAAACAAGCAAGCCAACTCCGGCATATGAAATAACGCAATCTTTGCCAACCTTTTCAAAACATATTATTTCAGAAATAGAACTTCGGCACATCTTTGCTGCAAAAAGAAAAGGAATAAATAGACTCACCATAAAAGCCGTACCGTAAATCAAAAGATATACTTCAGGCTTAAGGTTTAAAAACTCTCTACTATAAATATTAGGATTATACACATCATATTGTTTTAATAGATTTGGTATAGACATAACAATAAATGATAGAGCCAAGAACATAAACATCGCCAATCCAATATAATTAGCAGCAGATCTTAATTTCTTAAGTTCTTTTTTTTCTTCAATCTTTTGATTTTTTGATTGATCTTCCAAAGTCAAAGTGTTTTGTAAACTTACATTATCCTCCATAATATTCCCCTTTCAACCAAATAATAAAATTATTATAGCAAATGTTATTAACTAAATCAATTACAAACCAAAAATTTTGTTTTTTAGCATAGACTCTGCCGCAAGCATAATACCAAGCTTAGCACTGTGGAAATTTATTCCCCCCTGCATCCAAACTGCAAACGGTTCTCTTAGCGGTGCATCTGCCGAAAGTTCAATCGAGGCTCCTAGTGTAAATGCTCCCGCAGCCATTATTACCTTACTGTCATATCCCGGCATATCCCAAGGCTCGGGCTCTACAAATGAATCTATAGGGGAGCCCTTTTGTATTCCCTTACAAAAAGAAATTAGTGCCTTATCTTCCTTCAACAATATAGCTTGTATTATATCAGCTCTATCTTGAGTGTATCTAGGAGTAACCTCATAACCTAATTTTTCAAATAGGCATGCTGCAAATACTGCAGTTTTGAGCGCTTCGCCCGTTACATGAGGAGCATTAAAAGCACCCATAAAAAGCTCTCTGTTTTGCCCTAGAGTTGCTCCTACCTCTCTTCCAACGCCCGGGGCGGTTAATCTATATGCACAAAGTTCGACTAAATCCTTTCTTCCCGCTATGTATCCGCCGCAAGGAGCAATAGCTCCGCCGGGATTTTTAATTAATGATCCTGCCATCAAATCCGCACCATAAAAGGTCGGCTCATGTTTCTCCACAAACTCTCCATAACAATTGTCAACCATAACAATACAATTTGGAGCCTTATTCTTAACTATTTCTACAATTCTTTTTATGTCCTCTACAAATAGAGAAGGCCTTAAGCTATATCCCCTTGAACGTTGCAAGTAAACCATTTTAAGTCCATCATAAACATTTTTTTCTATCGCTTCATAATCAACAGTACCATCATCCTTTAAATTAAGTTCTTCATACTCAATTCCAAAATCCCTTAAAGAGCCTGGCAAAACTTCTCCTATACCTATAACCCCTCTTAAAGTATCATATGGTGTGCCGGTCACGCTAAGCATCTTATCCCCCGGCCTAAGCACTCCAAATAATGCAACAGTTAAAGCGTGAGTCCCGCTTACAAAGTTATGTCTTACCAAAGCATCCTCAGCCTCTAATGCCGAAGCATACACTCTATCCAATGCATCTCTTCCTCTATCTCCATATCCATATCCAGTAGAAGCGGAAAAGTGTGATTCGCTTATATGGTTTTCAATAAATGCCTTTAGCATCTTTTGTTGACAATATTCAGTATTTTTATCAATCTTAGAAAAAATATCCTTGCAAAGGTCTAAACACTCCCTTTCCAAGCTTAAAATTCTATCATCTATTTTAAAAAACTCTTCTTTCATTTTCTATTCCTTTTCTAAATTATATTTCTATTTCCGCCCACTTTTCTTGATTATAAAACCCAAGATTACGGTAAAATTTTTCATTTCTATTTTGCTCTCTAAAAAGATACACATCTTTTTTGCCTATATAGTCCTTTAAAATTTCACATATTAGAAACGAGGCTATACCACTTCTTCTATATTTCAAATCAGTAGCAACAGACCCTAATACAGCCGTCTCTTTTGTAAAAGCCATAATCATAGCAGAGCTTATTATGTGACCATTGTGAAATGCTGCAATCGCTTTTATAGAATTGTGCCTAAATCTATGCGATAGATCAACATACATATTATCATATTGATCACAAGTTAGTCTATAATCAAAATTATACACCAAAAAGTCTAATAGTTCATTTACTAATGGAACCTTTATTAAAAATTCCTTGTCTATGTCACTTGGACTAATTAATTTTTCCAGTCTCATTATATATCCTTCTAATGAGCCCCTATGTGAAATTTTATTTATATACCTTTGATTTAAAGTAACTGTCTTAACTCCAATAACTCTCAAGAAATCACTTAATTCCTCAAAATCTGCATATGCTTCTATATAACAAACAGCCGTTTGGTCAATTCTTGAAATAACGGCTGTTATATCTTTTTTAATATTAAATTGAATATAAAAATCCACACCATTTTTGTCATAAGAATAGGCATTATAAAGTGATTTAATCTTACATAAAAATGGGTCATTAATCGATAAATCCATGAAAACAGAATTAAGCGACTTATCTACATAACAAATCATAGTGTTATCCTTGAGCTATTCTTATGGCAGTTTCTAAAACTATCCTTGATAATGATTCTATATCTTCTTTAAAAGCTATCGCCATTTCCGAATGTATATACCTGCAGGGAAGTGATAATGCAATCGTTCTCACGCCGTTTCTGCTTTTTTGTATGGCAGCGGAGTCATTTCCTCCTGCAACAGCCTTTTTTACTTGAACCTTAGTATTAATAGACTTAGAAATATCCAACACTAAGTTAAAATACTCCTTATCATATATTGCCCCTCTATCCATAAAGGAAACAACTGCGCCTTTCCCTAACGAACAAACCTCATCCTTGCTTTGAGGAATATCAGCAGCTGTCGTTGCTTCAACAACTATTGCTGCATCAGGATTTACATAATATGCTGTAGTTGTAGACCCTCTAAGCCCTACTTCTTCCTGCACAACAAAAGAAAAATACATATCATAAGGAAGATTTGATTTTATCATGTCTATTAATACAGCGCAACCTATTCTATCATCTATAGCTTTTGATTTCACTGATTTACTTGATATATCAAATGTAGATTTAAAGCAGGCAAAATCACCTAGACTAACATAATTTTGAGCTTCCTCTTTACAATTGGCACCAATGTCTATATATAAATCATCTATATCTAATGCCTTTTCTCTTTCTTTAGGTTTTAATAAATGAATAGGTTTAGACGCTACCACACCATTAATTTTATTTTTACCTATTACAACATTTCTGCCGCATAAAACACTTTTTTCTATGCCGCCTACGGCTGAGAATTTTAAAAATCCATCATCAGTAATATGTTTTATAATAAATCCAACTTCATCCATATGAGCGGACAAAAGTAATTTCTTGGCAGCTCTATCGGCACCCCTTTTAAAGACGATCAAATTACCCATTGAATCTACTTTATATTCATCTATATACTCTTTAATTTCATTTAATATTATATTTCTTATATTCTCTTCATCACCCGAAACACCATTTTCGCCGCAAAGCCTGTTTAGTAAACTATAATCAATCATTTTCTACCCCCCTTTGTTTAATATATAATGCTAATAATTTAGCCGTATTTTCTATATCGTCAATATCCATTACCTCAACGGCTGTATGCATATTCCTTTGAGGTATGGAAACAAGTCCTGTCTTAATTCCTGACTTTACAATAGAAATTTTATCGGCATTTGTCCCGGTTTTTCCACCCATAACTTCAGTTTGATACGGAATATCATTAGTTTTTGCCAATTCAAAAAGTTTGTTTGTTATCTCTTTTGAAAGAATAGGACTTACTCCTATCATAGGCCCTTTTGAAAGTTCTCCCGCTTCTTGAGAAGTAACACCCGGCTGTGTTGCGAATGTTACATCGACAACGATACTTTCGGAATAATTATCATCAAATGAAGAGGTTATTGCCCCTAAAGATGATGTTTCCTCTTGTGAACTCAATAGTACCTTAACAAAGCAGTTATTTAAAATATCATTATCTTTAGATATAATTTCGGCACATCTTATCAATGCTGCAACTGATGACCTATTATCAAGTGCCTTTGAAGCTATTCTATGTCCAATAAGGCCACATGACTCACTATTGTATATTATAGAATCCCCTAAAGAAACCAATTTTTCTACTTCTTCCTTATCCATACCCAAATCTATGGTCATCTCATCAATTTCGGGAAGTTTTTCATCAGAATTTTTTATTAGATGAGGAGGTAAACAAGAAATTACTCCAATAACTTCTTCTTTACCAAATACTCTAACAACGCCTCCAGGCATTATGCGCCTATCGTTACCGCCGCATGATGCAAATCTTATAAATCCCTTATCGTCTATATCAGTAACAACAAATCCCACTTGGTCAATATGCGCATCGAGAAGGATTCTCTTATTTGCATTTTCGTTTCCTAAACACGCAACTACACTGCCATTAGGAAGCTTTTTTGCTTTAGAGTATTTTTTCAATCTTTCTAAAGCAAATTCTGCAGCTTTATTTTCATCCCCTGATATACCTTCTGACATACAAAGTCCAAAAACTAAATCTTTCATAATATATTACTTATTTTAAAGGCTTTTAACCAACTCTTTAAAATGTCTGCCCCTCTCCTCAAAATTTTTATAAAGATCAAAACTTGCGCAGGCTGGTGACATTGCGACAATATCACCTTGGACAGCGTGCTTATATGCTTCATTCACTGCTTGTTCCATATTGCATGCTCTTATTATAAGCGGACTTCCTTCCACATAAGAGGAAGCGTTTTTAACAGCTTCTTCTATTTTATCTGCTGTGTTCCCCATTAATATAAGTATCTTTACCTTATCTACAATAACAGGCCCCAACTCATCAAACGGAATCTTTTTATCATATCCGCCGGCTATTAAAATCATCTTTTTGTCAAAAAGAGAAAGTGCCCCTGAAATCGTTCTTGTAGGGCTTGAAGCTATCGAATCATTATAATATCTAACATTATTAAGCTCTCTTACAAATTCAAATCTATGCTCAACCCCCGAAAACTCGCTTGCAACTTTTCTTATGCTTTCGATATCTGCATTTCCCCATACAGCACAAATCGCAGCAAGATAATTTTCTAAATTATGATTACCAGGGAGTTTTATATTAGATACATTCATTACCTTTGTATCTTTTCCGTTTTCAGAAAAAATTATATCTTTTTCCTCGTTAACCCATGCCCCATTAGCAATTTGATTACGTCTGCTAAAAAACAAGGTCTTACCTCTTGTTAAATCTGCAAAATCCTTTGTTATTTCATTATCAAAATTCAATACTGCCTTTGAAAAGGCATTTTGATGAAGTATAATATTCTTTTTTGAATCTATATACTCAGACATATCCTTATGCATATCCAAATGATTTGGTGCTAAATTAGTTACGACTGCCACATCCGGGCTTCTTCTCATTGAAATGAGTTGAAAACTTGATAATTCTACAACCGCTACATCATTTACGCTTATATTTTCTATTTGTGGTAGTAACGGTCTGCCTATATTACCCCCAAGATGAACTTTTTTCCCCGACTTTTTTAATATTTCAGATATTATGGTAGTCGTTGTAGTCTTTCCGTCGCTCCCCGTCACTGCGAAAATCTTGCATGGGCATAGGTCAAAGAAAACCTCCATCTCAGAAGTGACAACTACTCCCTTTTTCCTTAATTTAACAAGCTCATCGAGATAATACTTCATCCCGGGAGTTCTAAACACTATATCCATATCAAAAAGGTCATCTAAATAATTATCTCCAAGTTTTAACACAGCACCTTTATTTTCAAGGTCAGAAACTATATCTAAAAGTTGATCTTTACTCCTTGAATCACAAATATATACATGTGCTCCATACTTTAAAAACAAGTCTACAAGTGGAATATGGCTTCCGCCTATACCGCAAAGAGCAATTTTTTTATTTTTTATATAATGAAAAAATTTTTCAATTTTATAGTCCATTTATATTCCTCCAAACAATAGTATTTTATAATACATAGAAATTTATGCCAACAAAACACACATATTTTATATTATACTTTTTATTAAAAAAATTCAAGAACAACTATAAAAATTCATCATACAAAAAGTGGTAAACCCAATTACATTTTAAAATAATTAAAAGGGCCGCAAATGCACGACCCTTTTTCTATGTAGATATTTTATTTTTCTTTATAATATTTTTCACGTTTAACATATGTCGTATGAAGAATTTCATGAGCCTTATGACTGCCCGGTTTTCCTAAAAATTCATCATACAATTTTTTGATAGCCTTATTTTCATGCGATTTTCTAATAGGTAGATTTTTATCCTCTTCATAAAGAGCTTTGGCTCTTTTTTCTCTAAAGTCTGTAAAATTTCTAACTGCGGCAGACTGTATAGGCTGACCTCCACCGTTTACACATCCGCCAGGGCAGCACATTACCTCAATAAAATGATAGTCTGCTTCTCCATTTCTAACCTTGTCGAGCAATATAGAAGCATTTTTAAGTCCGCTTACAACTGCCACTTTTATATCCATTCCTGCAATATGATAAGTAGCTTCTTTTGTATCTTTCATACCCCTTATTTCAGTATAATCCAAATTATCCAATGACTTTTCTTCAAGTATATCCGCTGCAGTCCTTAGGGCTGCTTCCATAACCCCGCCTGTTGCACCAAATATCGCCGCTGCCCCGCTTGACTCACCTAAGATAGTGTCAAACTCCTCATCCGGCAACAAATTAAAATCAACACTTGACCTTCTAATGAGTTTTGCAAGCTCCCTTGTTGTTATCGATATATCAGTATCTGCAAACCCTGATGCAGCCTGGTCATCCCTTGTAGTCTCAAATTTCTTCGCAGTACAAGGCATAACGCTTACAACAACTATATTCTTAGGATCGATACCCTCTTTTTGGGCGAACCACGTCTTAATTATAGCACCTGTCATTTGTTGAGGTGACTTACAACTTGATAGATTACCAAGTAAATCGGGGTAATAATGCTCGCAAAACTTAACCCACCCCGGTGAACATGATGTTATCATAGGGAGAGTTCCGCCATTTTTCACTCTGTCTAAAAATTCATTTGCTTCTTCCACTATAGTTAAATCCGCACCAAAATTCGTATCAAAAACTTTATTAAAACCTATTCTTCTAAGAGCTGCAACCATTTTTCCTTTTACATTAGTCCCGATAGGTAAGCCAAAGCACTCGCCTAAAGTCGCTCTTATTGCAGGAGCCGTGTTTACTACAACATATTTTTCAGGGTCATGTAAGACTTTGATAACATCATCACATTGATCCTTTTCAACTATAGCGCCCGTAGGGCACACAGTAGCACATTGACCGCAAGCAATACACGAGACATCCCAAAGATCCTTTTCAAAAGCACAGCCCATATGTGTATCAAATCCCCTTGCATTGACACCTATAACCCCCACTTTTTGTTCCCTGCAAACTGCTTCACAACGTCTGCACAAAACACACTTTGTATTATCACGTACTAAATGCGGCGCACTTGAATCCACTATCCTTTGAGGCATCTCGCCCTCATATTTATTAAGTTCATCAACCCCAAACTCACTGCACAATGTTTGAAGCTCACAAGACCCATTTCGAGGACATGAAAGACAGTTTTTATTATGAGCAGATAATATAAGCTCAAGCGTAGTCTTTCTTGACTGATGTATTCTTTTTGTATTTGTAAACACCTCCATACCCTCACTTATAGGATAGACACAAGAGGCCATTAAACTCCTTGCACCTTTAACCTCAACCACGCATATACGACACGCACCTATTTCGTTTATTTCTTTTAGATAGCAAAGGGTCGGAATTGAAATTCCGGCAAGTCTTGCCGCCTCAAGTATAGTTGAACCTTCAGGCGCACAAACATCAATACCGTTAATTTTAAGATTTACCATTTTCATATAGTTTGACTGCCTCCTTATCTTTTTTCTATTGCATTAAATCTGCAGGTTTTCATGCAAGCTCCGCATTTAATGCACTTATTTTTATCTATAACATGAGGGTTTTTAATTGATCCCGAAATTGCTCCTACTGGACAAACTCTTGCGCAAGCAGTACAACCCCTGCACTTATCTTTTGCAATAATATAACTTAGAAGCGCCTTACAAACACCTGCAGGACATTTGTGATCTTTTACATGACTTATATATTCATCTCTAAAGAAATTGAGTGTCGATAAAACGGGGTTAGGTGCCGTTTGACCCAATCCACAAAGGGCATTTTCTTTTATGTAGTGGCAGATACTCTCAAGATTATCGATGTCTTCCATAGTTCCCTTGCCGCTTGTAATCTTTTCAAGAATTTCTAAAAGCCTTTTTGTCCCAATCCTGCAGGGATTACACTTACCGCAAGATTCATCGACAGTAAATTCCAAGAAAAACTTAGCTATATCAACCATACAAGTATCTTCATCCATGGCAATAAGCCCGCCCGAACCCATCATAGAGCCAATAGCTATTAAGTTATCGTAATCTATAGGTACATCGAAGTGCTTTGCGGGTATACACCCTCCCGAAGGGCCACCCGTTTGAGCTGCCTTAAATTTCTTGCCGTTAGGCACTCCTCCGCCTATTTTTTCGACTATCTCTCTCAATGTTGTACCCATTGGCACCTCCACCAAACCTGTATGATTTATCTTTCCGCCTAATGCAAATACTTTTGTGCCTTTAGACTTTTCAGTGCCAATAGACTTAAACCAATCCGCTCCATTTAAAATAATCTGGCATATATTGGCGTAAGTTTCGACATTATTTAGTATTGTCGGCTTACCAAAAAGTCCCTTAACGGCAGGATAAGGTGGACGTGGAAGAGGTTCACCACGACTTCCCTCTATTGAAGTAATAAGAGCTGTTTCTTCCCCGCATACAAAAGCTCCCGCTCCAAGCCTTATTTCAATGTCAAAGTCAAAGCCCGAATTAAAAATATTCTTTCCTAAAAGTTCATATTTCCTTGCTTGGTTAATAGCTATTTCTAAACGTTTAACGGCGATTGGATATTCCGCACGAATATATATGTACCCTTTAGATGCACCTATTGCGTAACCTGCAATAGCCATAGCTTCAAGAATTGCATGTGGATCACCCTCAAGAACCGAACGATCCATGAATGCACCCGGGTCCCCCTCATCGGCATTACAGCATACATATTTTTGATCAGCCTGACTTTTAGATGCTAATGACCATTTGATACCCGTGGGAAAGCCTCCGCCTCCTCTGCCTCTAAGACCTGATTCGGTAATTATCTTTATTACATCCTCAGGGGTCATTTCAGTTAGTACTTTGCCAAGAGCCTTATATCCATCCATAGCTATGTATTCATCTATATTTTCAGGATCTATAAGTCCGCAGTTATTAAGAGCAATTCGCTTTTGTTTAGAATAAAAAGGTGTTTCATTAAGAGATTTTATGCCATCATCAGTAACTGTCTCCTGATATAAAAACCTGGTAACAACCCTACCCCTTAAAAGATGTTCTTCGACAATTTCAGGGATATTCTCCACTTTTACCATGCTATAGAAGCTTCCCTCAGGGTACACTATCATAATAGGCCCTAAAGCACAAAGCCCAAAACAACCCGTACGTACAACATTTACTTCATCTTCCAGACCATTTTTCTTGATTTCTTTATTTAGAGTTTCTATGATTTTTTGACTGTTGGATGATGTACACCCCGTACCTCCACAAACAAGCACATGAGAACGATACATTTTTATGCCTCCCTATTATATTTTAGCGTCAATTGTAAATTCATCTATAACATTATTGTTAACAATATGTTCTTTTACAACTCTAACAGCCCTTTCGGGTGTCATTTCTACATATATAACCTTTTCTTGACCGGGAATTATAACTTCAACTGTAGGCTCGTATTGGCATTTTCCTATGCAGTCTGCTTGCGTCACCATTACATCTTTTAAACCTCTTTTGCTTATTTCCTCAACAAAAGCATTTAAAACCAATTTTGCCCCTGCAGCTATCCCGCATGCTGCCATATTTACCAGTATTTTTGTTGAATCAGGTTTTTCTTTTCTTATAATCAGTTCAGCTCTTACTCTATCTCGAATCATTTTAAGTTCTTCTAAAGATTTCATATCCTCACTCCTCCAAAGTTAATGATGTTTACTCTTTCAAATATGTATTTATAAACTTTAATATATCTTCTAAATTTAAAGGTACCTCTTCAAGCACCTAACCAAGATTTCTTGTATCCAAATAAAAAGATTTGTTTAGATAATCCCTTTTATATAGAAAACCTAATATATGAAGAAATAAGTTTTCATGTTTCAATCCTTATATTTCTCCAATATACTGTCTATATCATCAACAGTAAGCCTTCCATACACATCATCATTAACCGTAATTACCGGCGCCAAACCGCATGCTCCAATACATCTACACGCCGTTAACGAATATTTGCCGTCTTGTGTACATTCCTCAGGCTCTATACCAAGTCTTTCTTTAAGCCTTTCAAGTATGGCACCCGCTCCTTTAACATAACAGGCAGTTCCTAAACATATCGAAATATTGTATCTGCCTTTTGGAGTTAAAGAAAACTGAGAATAAAATGTTGAAACCCCAAAAATCTCTTGAAGCGGAACATCTAACTTTTCCGCAATAATTGTTTGGACCTCTATAGGAAGATAACCATATATCTCCTGCGCCTTTTGTAGTACAGGCATAACAGCGCCAGGATCTTTTTGATGCCGTTTTATAATTTCCAAAAGTTTTGCTTCCTGCTCCTTGGTCCCAATAAAGTGGGCATTACTTATTTTTTTCTGCATTTTAAATCCTCCAATAAAATTCAATGGTTTAAATATAAAATAATTCGGCAAGTTATAGCTTATATCGCCCTAAAGTACAAGCAATTCTTAGATATTTTACCTTTTAAAATATCTTAATTTATTTCTTGACACTCTAGGTATAATACAGTAGAATAATAAGGATTATATTAGAAAATTACTAATTTAATTCATATAAAATACAATCGCAGGTGAGATTTAATTGAAAAACAGTAGATTTATTAACAAGATAGAAATCAAACTTAATTCACCTATAAATTTAAATGAAACATTTAATTGTGGCCAGTGCTTCCGCTTTAACGAAATTCACGACGGTATATTTTGTGGTGTAGCCTTTGGAAAAGTCCTAAAATTATGTACAAATGGGGAAAATCTCGTTTTATTTAATACATCCCAAGAAGATATAGATACTTATTGGAATGACTTTTTCGATCTAGATCTTGACTATAATACTATAAATAAAGAACTTTCCTTAATTCATCCGATTTTAAACGAGGCTTGCAAGTTTGCCCCCGGGATAAGAATACTAAAGCAGGATTCTTGGGAAGCCTTATGCTCATTTATCATATCTCAAAACAACAATATAAAAAGAATTAAAGGAATAATAGAATGTCTATGCAAAAATTTTGGCGATAAGATCGAAGATGATTTTTATTCATTCCCTTCAGCCGAAACTTTATCTACTCTTTCTATCGGTGATTTATCCGCCTTAAAGTGCGGGTTTCGAGATAAATATATATTAGATGCCGCTAAAAAAGTAGCTTCATCCGAAATATCATTGGAACAAATAAAAACTTTGCCCCTTAATGAGGCCAGAAATGAGCTTATGAAAATAAAAGGTGTTGGCCCTAAGGTGGCTGAGTGTACTTTACTATACGGCATGCATAGGCTCGAGGCTTTTCCCCTTGATGTATGGATGAAACGAGCAATGAAGTATTTATTTAGTGACATGAGTATAGATGATTTTGGAAAATATGCAGGTATTGCACAACAATATATTTTTCATTACAGCCGTATGCACCCAAAACTATTTAATAAACTCAAAAAGGAACAATAAATACATTGTCAAGATTACATCACTCAAATCAAAAAAGAACAAAACCAAGATACAGAATCAATGTCAAAAATTATCATAGAATATCAAGCAACTCGCGATTTAGTGCAAAAAACTTTCTAGATAACCAATCTTATTCAACTGATCGACAAAATGAAAACCCAACACCAACCTCAACACCAATAATTGCATCTAACTCACAGGATAATCCATCCACACCAGTAGAAAAAATAAAATTTCAAAATGATTTATTTAAAGGAGTATACAAAACAGGGGATTATCTAATAGAACTTGCCAGGAATATTCAAATTGCACGTGAGGAAACTGCAAAATATAAATATTTAGCCCAGCAACTCTCATCTTATACCGGTAAAGGCAAGAAAATTGAAAAAGTTCCCACACCCTTCGGTTCCGTTACAGTTTCTTATAAGCATAATAGACGTTCTGTTGACAAATTTATTCATGGAGGCATATATTCTTCTTACAAAAGTATTTTACGAATTCTCGATAGATCCGATTATTCCAAGGAAATTGCTAAAGATATATTAAAATATCTTGAAACTTCGGCTATAGATAACTTTAAGGATTTTAGCGATGTACAAATTGAGCCAGTTGAATACATAGATAATCTTAGTGCGGCTGAATTAATCTGTGCAAAAGTATTATCCGCAATATTAATGGTAAGTGAGCCATCCCAAAACAGAAACTATTGCGGCGGGGCACTAGAAAGGGCTTTACTAAGAACCATAGTGAGCCGTGGGTGTAATTTCTCTGATGTAATTAATAAAGAACTATACCAACAAATGCAAAAATACGGCGCCATAATAGCAAGAATGATGATGCATATTTCAGATGAATTAGCAGTTTACTTTAGCCCTCAAGTACTAGATTTTCCGGATAATGCTAACGATGTACCATTAGTTTCACCTCCCACCTTCAGGGACTGTTACACTCAATAATGAAAGAGGTTTTATAAATGAGAAAGAAAATAAATAAAGATAAGAATAAGAAAAAGCGCTTATCACCAGGTTTTAGCAGCATAATCTCAAGCCCAAGTAATATCCCGCTTACTCCTCCCCCTCTTAATACGAGTTTTGCCTCCCCCATAGCACAAAGTCCAAAGATAAATCAAGAAATGCCGCCTAAAGTCTCATATTCCCCGAAAAGCCCCCAGGAAATTTCTTTTTCTTATCTTCCTGCACCATTTGAATCTCCAATAGCAAGTACTTCCATACGAAAAACTCCAAATTTAAATACACCAACCACCCCCGCAAGCATAATATATCCTCCAAGCATGCAAGATGGAGAATGGGAGATCAGGTGCTGCAGCCCAACGGAGTATGCAAACCTTATCAAAAAAAATAAATAACCACTATAAGTTATATATAAGGAGACCCCTATATGAAACCATTAGGTATCTATATTCACGTTCCATTTTGTGATGGCAAGTGCTATTATTGCGACTTTTATTCAAAAAAGGAAAATGAGTATACTATTAATTTATATGTACAAAAATTAATATCAGACTTAAAAAGTCAGTCCTCAAACTTTAAAGATTATTATATAGATACAATATATTTTGGCGGCGGTACTCCAAGTCTATTGGGAAGCAAAAATTTATCATTTATTTTAAATACAATGAAATCATGCTATAACCTTAAAAATCCTGAGATAACCTTAGAAGCAAACCCTACAAGGGCCGACACTCTAGACTTTGAATTATTAAGAAACAGTGGATTTAATAGGCTCTCTATCGGTTTACAATCAGCTTTAGACAGCGAACTAAAACTTTTAGGCAGACGTCACACCGCAAGTGATGCCCAATCTACAATTTCAATTGCAAAAAGTGCCGGCTTTAACAACATATCATTAGACTTAATGATTGCTATACCAAACCAAACCGAAGAAAGCCTTAAAGCCTCTATTGACTTTTGCTTAAACCAAAATATATCACACATCTCTGCATATATTTTAAAAATTGAGGAAGAAACTGTTTTTTATAAAAAAAGAAACTCACTTTGCTTGCCTAATGATGACGAAACAAGTGAGCTTTATCTCTTTACTGTAGCCGAACTTGAAAAAGCTGGCTTTAATCAATATGAAATTTCTAATTTTTCAAAAAAAGGAAAAGAAAGTATCCATAATTTAAAATACTGGAATACTGATGAATATTTGGGATTTGGCCCATCTGCACACTCCTTTATAAACAATAAACGTTTTTACTTTAAGCGTTCCTTAAAATCATATTTAGATAATAATGAACCAATAGCAGACGGCAGTGGCGGAAGTATTGAGGAATATGCAATGCTTAGACTGAGATTAAAGCAAGGACTTATTGAAAAAGATTTTTATGAGAAATTTAAGATGCATATTCCTAAACAATTCTATGAAAATGCCGATAAACTCAAAGCCACCGGACTTGTAAGGGTCGAAAATGGCAGTATTGCCCTTTCGACCAATGGTTTTTTAGTGTCAAACGAACTTATATCAAGAATTATTTTGTAAGTACCTAACAACTGATATTACCTTACCTATAATGCAAACAGAGTCTCCGAGTTCTATTGGAGAATATGACATGTTTTCTGAAATTAAACCCTTGTAATCGTCTTTTTCAAGATAATATCTAACAATAGGCTTTAGTTTATAAAGCGCAACAACTATATCCCCTGACTTTATATCATCGATCTTTTTGCTCGATATTATTATATCATTAGCTAAAATGGCAGAATCCTCCATACTGTCGTCTAAAATATAAAATGCAAATAATTCGCCCTCTATATCCGACAATGTAGCATATGATATGTACCTTTCTATATCAGAAGATGTAAATATAGAAGTTCCCTTTCTAAAATTTTTAACAACAGGGACCTGGATGCTCCTGCATCCAAAAATATGTATAGCTCTATTAAGTCCCGTATCTCTCGCAATATAGCCCTTCTTTTCAAGAGTCTTTAGATGTGCATGAACGGTCGAAGTAGATTTAAGCCCCGTGGCATTACAAATTTCCCTAACAGACGGAGGTAATCCTTTTTGAGCACATTCCCTAAGATAAGATAAAATTTTCTCTTGGTTCTTCGTAAGCTTTTCCATAATTCCTCCTTATACTATTAATCTTTTTTGTTAAATATATGATATTACAAATTATATATAATTTCAAGTCTTTACCACAATTTTATTTGCTCATAAAAAATTTTCATTTTATGGCATATTTCCATTATACTCTGCCAACAATATAGTTGGAGGTGCTGAAAGCATGAGCAATAAAAGATTTAAGGAAAGCGTGCAAAACAAAAAACCTATCAATAAAGGATTTTACATTGCGCTTGGTATTTGTTTGGTAGCAATCGGTGCAGCAGCCTGGATGACTTATAACAGTGTGGTAAACTTTATGGAACCCAATCCAAGTGAAATAGCCAATCAGGCAAAAAAAGATGCTCCATCTGCAGAAGATAAACAAGCCGGCAATACTTTAAGCGGCATCAAAGAGGAAAAAGAAGAAAAAGAGGAAACACCCAATAAGGCAGCTGTTACAAATACAGAGCAGCAGGACAGTCTTGTTATATATCCCGTATCAAACAATGTAGTTAAGGGATATAGCAACAGCAATCCGGTCTTTTCAAGGACACTATCCGATTGGAGAGTACACAACGCTACAGACTTTGCAGCAGAACAAGGCAGTACCGTAAAGGCCATGAACAGCGGAGAGGTAGCAGATGTCTATAATGATCCTACACTTGGTATGACTGTGGCAATAACTCATGATGCAGGATACACTGCATATTATTCAGGTCTTGGTGATACAGTATCAGTAGAAAAAGGACAAAGAGTCTCAGCCGGCGATGATATTGGTTGTATAAATGATGTTCCATCCGAAATAAGTGACGGTTATCATCTTCATCTAGCAATAAAAAGCGGCGATGATTGGGTTGATCCTATGTCAATATTAAAAGAAGCTCAATCTTAATATATATCAAAAACTTTGTAAAACTATAAAGTGTGTAAGCTCATAGCCCGGCTTACACTCTTTTGCTATTACTTTAAAACACATTAATATCGTAAATATTGAATAATTAAACTAAATATGGTATTATTAATTAGTGGCTTATTTATACACATTATATATAAAACTTTTGCTTATAACTAAGGTTGCATTTAAATCATTTTAAATGTAATAACCTTAAATATCAATAAATAAAGGAGAATGTTAATGGAATTGAAAATTCACGATATTGTTGATAGTGTCGAGTCTTTAGAATCCGCAGTAAATAGCGTTAGAGAGGCTCAACAAAAATTTGCAACCTATTCTCAAGAGCAAGTAGATAAAATATTTCTAGCTGCTGCTACTGCTGCTAACCAAGCAAGAATACCTCTTGCACAATTAGCCGTAGAGGAAACAGGTATGGGTGTTGTAGAAGACAAGGTCATTAAAAATCATTATGCTGCCGAGTATATCTATAACGCTTATAAAAATGTTAAAACTTGTGGGGTTATTGAGGAAGATACTGCTTATGGAATGAAAAAAATAGCAGAACCTATAGGCGTAATTGCTGCAGTTATACCAACTACTAACCCAACTTCAACTGCAATCTTTAAGTGTTTAATATCACTTAAAACAAGAAACGGTATCATTATCTCCCCTCACCCAAGAGCTAAAGGTTCTACAATTGCAGCTGCAAAAATAGTTCTTGAAGCAGCTGTAAAAGCAGGTGCACCTGAAGGTATTATAAGCTGGATAGATGCACCAAGCTTAGAGATGACAAATTTACTAATGCAAGAAGCTGATACCATACTTGCAACCGGAGGTCCCGGAATGGTAAAAGCAGCTTATTCAAGTGGCAAACCGGCTCTTGGCGTTGGTGCGGGAAATACTCCTGCTATAATAGATGAGAGTGCCGATATATTATTGGCTGTCAACTCTATTATCCATTCTAAAACCTTTGATAACGGAATGATATGTGCTTCTGAACAATCCGTAATTGTACTTGACAGTATATATACTCAAGTAAAAAAGGAATTTGCTTCAAGAGGATGTTATTTCCTATCTCCGGAAGAAACTGAAAAAGTTAGAAAAACAATAATTATCAACAATGCACTTAATGCTAAAATTGTTGGTCAATCCGCTCATAAAATCGCTGAACTTGCAGGTGTTAATGTACCTGAGTATACTAAAATCTTAATAGGTGAAGTTGAGAGCGTAGATATATCCGAAGAATTTGCTCACGAAAAACTATCCCCTGTACTTGCAATGTACCGCGTAAATAGTTTTGACGAAGCTATAGAAAAAGCTGAACACCTTATAGCAGACGGCGGTTATGGTCATACCTCATCAATTTATTTAAATGAAACAACTGAAAAAGAAAAATTAAATAAGTTTATATCACGTATGAAAACTTGCCGTATTATAGTAAATACACCTGCTTCTCAAGGCGGCATCGGGGATTTATATAACTTTAAACTTGCTCCATCACTAACCCTTGGATGCGGTTCTTGGGGTGGAAACTCTGTTTCAGAAAATGTTGGGGTTAAACATCTTATAAATATTAAAACCGTTGCCGAAAGAAGGGAAAATATGTTGTGGTTTAGATCCCCTGAAAAAGTATATATTAAAAAAGGCTGCTTACCTGTAGCACTAGATGAATTAAAAAATGTTATGGGCAAAAAGAAAGCATTTATAGTTACTGACCAATTCTTATATAATAATGGTTACACAAGACCTATCACAAATAAATTAGATGAAATGGGTATTGAACATTCCGTATTCTTTGATGTTGCTCCGGATCCAACACTTGCTTGCGCAAAAGAAGGAACCAAACGAATGCGTGCCTTCAATCCTGACTGCATAATTGCACTAGGAGGCGGTTCCGCTATGGACGCTGCAAAAATAATGTGGGTTATGTATGAACATCCTGAAGTAGATTTCATGGATATGGCTATGCGTTTCTCCGATATCAGAAAACGTATCTACACATTCCCTAAAATGGGTGAAAAAGCTTACTTTATTGCTATCCCAACTTCCGCAGGTACAGGTTCAGAGGTTACTCCTTTTGCAGTTATTACTGATGAAAAATCAGGCGTAAAATATCCATTGGCAGACTATGAGCTTATGCCAAACATGGCTATTGTTGATACTGACTTCCATATGTCAGCTCCTAAAGGCCTAACAGCCGCTTCCGGTATAGACGCAGTAAGCCATTGTCTTGAAGCTTATGCATCAATGCTCGCAACAGACTATACAGACGGACTTGCATTAAAAGCTCTAAAGGTTATATTTGAGTACTTGCCTCGTGCATACGATAATGGCCAAACAGATATTAAAGCAAGAGAAAAAATGGCTAATGCAGCTACTATGGCAGGTATGGCATTTGCTAACGCATTCTTAGGTGTATGCCACTCTATGGCTCATAAATTGGGTGCTTTCCATCACCTACCCCACGGTATAGCTAATGCTTTAATGCTCGAAGAAGTTCTAAGATTTAATGCAAATGAAACACCAAGAAAAATGGGTACCTTCCCTCAATATGATCATCCGCATACTATGGAAAGATACGCAGAGGTTGCAGATTACCTATGTCTTGGCGGAAAAACTAACGAAGAAAAACTTGAAAATCTAATTAAAGCCTTAAATGAACTTAAAGAAAGAATAGGAATTAAAAAGTCCATTAAAGAATATGGTATAGATGAAAAAGATTTCTTAGACCGCCTCGATGATATGTGTACTCAAGCTTTTGACGATCAATGTACCGGCGCTAACCCACGTTACCCATTAATAAGTGAAATTAAACAAATGTATTTAAATGCTTACTACGGTAAATAAAAGGAGGAACTAAAATGAATTTAAGTAATGTCGTTGCATCTAGAGATAATAAAAAGGTTTATCGTGACGGTGATACCGCTGTAAAAATTTTCGATGAAAATTTTTCTAAATCTGATATCTTAAACGAAGCTTTAAACCAAGCAAGGGTTGAAGAAACCGGTATCGCTATACCTAAGCTTAAACAAGTTTCTATGATAGATGGAAAATGGGCTATTTCCTCAGAATTTATAAGTGGTAAAACTCTTTTAGATTTAATGAAAGAAAATCCAAATAACATTGACTATTATTTAAACCAATTTGTTGATCTTCAAATAAGTGTTCACAAGCACAAAGCCCCTCTTCTTAATAAACTAAGAGATAAACTAAATCGCAAAATAAACCAAGCAAATATAGGCGAAACAAGCCGATATGAGCTATGTGCAAAGCTAAAGGCTATGCCAAAACACGATAAAGTTTGTCACGGGGACTTTATGCCAAGTAATATTATCATTTCAGATAATGATAATAGGGCATATATTATAGATTGGTCTCACGCTACTCAAGGTAATGCCTCCGCAGACGTTGCGATCACCTATTTAAAATTTCTTTTAAATAACAGTGAAGAAATAGCGGATAAATATCTTGATCTATTTTGTAAAAAAACCAACACTGAAAAACAATATGTCCAAAAATGGTTCCCAATTGTTGCAGCATCTCAATCCATTAAGTGTAAGGAAAGCGAACTTGACTTCTTGCTTAAATGGGTAAATATTGTTGAGTATCAATAATAAATAACTTAAATTCTTTTCCTTTAAATTTCACCTATAAATAAAAATCCCGATCTATAGTTTAAAAGCTATAGACCGGGAATTTTTTATTACTGTTTAATTAAAAAGTTTAATTATCTCTTGTTGCATACCTCGCAGTCAACGCATAGCACAAAAGAAACAATTGAAATTATCATAAGAGCAAAGAAAAATGCTAATAATGATACAATTACTATTGCAGGCCAAAATGTAGGCACTAGAGAAATAGACACTGCAATTAACGCTAGGATAATAGTTCCTATAGTTCCTGCCAACCAGAATTTTAGATTTCTACATATACACTTAAATCCTCCACAGCCTGCCTGGTTATTATTTAATAAAAATAGAGCTACCATTAAAAATATAAGTGATAATACTCCTAAACCTAAGACAGTAAAGACAGCAATTGTTATATTTGGAATAAATTCAAAAGCAAATAACACACCAACTACCGCACCTAAAACAATACTAACTAAAAGTTCTATGCAACCACCACAAGAATTACATTCATTTTTACAACTCAAACTTATCACCTCCTCTTCTCATCAATACATACTATGCAAAAAGAGGAAGATAAGTTAGACACAAATGTAATCCCGTCTTACGCCTAATAATTAAATTATATGCCCTTATCCAACACCCAAATCAGTATTATTTATAAGTATTTCAATTTTTGGATTATCCTTAATACTAGGATAAACTTTTTTTAAAAACCACTTAATAAGATTTTCATCTCTTTTTATATTGGTCGAGTTTTCATTAAAAACATTCACACTAAAATATTCAAAATATTTTAAAGCTAATGATATATCATTCTCAATAATATCCTTCGTTTGCCCTTCTAATCCCACAAGCAAACATCCCCCATTAAAATACTTGGATATATCTTCAGGTTTAACGTATGATGGGATACCTTTTTTTAATGTATTTCTTAAATTATGGTCAAACGTTTCCACACCAATCCTATACTTAACTGCACAATTAGGGAAATTTTTTGCAAAGTCTGATAATTTATCCCTATACAGCCAATGAGCCTCAAACCACAAAGTTTTTATATTCTTCTCTCTAACTTTTAGCTTGAGATATTCTAAAGTTTTGTTGTCAAGTTCCATTGCTGACCCTGAATTAATCACGTCAAGTACCCCTGTTTGCCCGGTAATTTGATCAATTATCGATTTATTTATATAAAATGGATCTGCACTCACATCATTGTAATAATCGCAAAATGTGCACTTTTTCCATACACAGCCCAAGCCTTGAAGCAATATAAATTCTCTAGGGAACTTTTCTTTTATTAAAAAGTATCTATTCATCACAATTTTTCCCTTCTCTTTTCCTTAAAAACCATATCAAAAGATAAGCAAATGGAGTACCAAAAAATACTTCTATAGCAATTTTGGTAAAATATAATAGCGAAAGCATACTAACCATGTCTTTCAATGGTACCACTCCCCAAAATGCAATTAACGTAAACGGTACCGTATCAAATATATAACCTATGGCTGAGCTTAAAATCGTTCTTACCCATAGATATTTTTCATTGGTAATCTTTTTAATTTTCTCCATGCTCCATGAATTCATAAGTTCCCCACATAAAAATGCCACAAATGAAGCAAAAAGTATTCTTGGCACAGTCACAAATATATTTCTATATGAATTGCTTATCACTTCCATGTAATCAGGTGAAGGCAAAATTATACCTATAGATGTAGATATAACAAAAAATAAATTACATAAAAACGTGAGGATTATAATCTTTTTAGCCGTTTTAAATCCCCAAATTTCTGTTAAAACATTTCCAAGCATAAAAGATATAGGAAATGTAATTGTGCCCGCGTCAAAAATAGTAACATTATAAACTTGAACCAACTTTACAGCCATAACATTAGCAGTTATATAAGACGTTATCATAAACGCTGATACCACAAGAAGTGAGTTGAAATTTTTGTCAATAATAGTTTTCTGGTTTTTTTCAGGGTTACCCAGCACCTGCTCCATACCAATCACTCCAATGAAGATTTTTTTAATTTATAACTTTTTAATATCGCAATCGCTAGAATACATATAACAGTTAATATACTTATAGTATAAGCAAGCTTTTGTAAAACTGTCATTTTATAATACACTGTAATTTTGCCGCTTAGATCTTTTGGGGTTGCTACCCTTACAAGATTATTATTAGGCGACTTAAACGTTTCTAATTCTTTAATAGATCCATCCTCTAAAGTTATTTTGGACGAATATCCCTTATAATAAATTAGTGGTACATCGTAATATTCGCTATTATCACTTGTTTCAAAGGATACTGTTGTACCTTTCTTATCTTCAAGCGGTATCTTAGAGTCATCCTCTAAAATAACATGATATGCATCTTTCATTAAAGATAAATCCGTTCCTAAAGGAAGCCATTCACAACACGCGCTACCCATACTCTCATTAAAGTAATTTGAATTTATATCATTAGTTCTTGATAATAAAGGGTTCAAAAACATAATTGAAGAGGTAAACACAAATACGCATACAAATATCAACATATTTCTTCTTGTTTTTCCCCTTGAGCATTCGTTAATATATATTGCCAGTGATATACATAAAATAGCTGTAGCTATGGATAATATACGCCATGGAAACTGTATAGAATTAGCTAATGTTTTTTCTAAATACTTCCATGGTGCTAAATTAGTAGTAAAGATCAATAATGAAATACCAATAATAAACCATTTATCAGCCATTTTTATACTACTTTTATTTCTATTCCTTATAAATATTCCTATTATTAATAAAATTAGGATTGGAAGTCCGATTCCCACAGCACCTGTAGATGACTGCGTTGCAAATATTTGCGACAACCTAACTGTACATTTGCTAGCCTTTGCCCACGGTTCATTAAAACCGAATTTATCCGAACACATTTGCTCAACCATAGGCAGCCAATAAAAGCAGGCTAACAATAAAGTTATTAAACCTGATTTAACCAACTTCAATATTATGTCTTTACGAAAGATTTTTTTAATATTGAACAAAAGCATAACTATAAACACAAAACCCGAAATCGCCAAGGTTATTGTATGGGTACATAACAATCCCCAAAAACCAAGAACCAAAACCCATGGTTTATCGAAATTCTCGTATATTAAATTGAATGTACCCGCAAGTAAAATAGGAAGAAAAATAAATGCACAGTACTCACCAACAGCAGACCTACTATATACATTTGTTAGGCGATACTGAGATAGCAAGAACGATGTTGTAAAGCATAATGCCGCATACCTACTTTTAATAATATATTTAGAAGAAAAATACGAGGAAATACAAGTCAGTACAGTAATGAAAACCACAAAAATTTTATAAGAGCCCCCAGTACCTATCCCCATTATCTTAAGTACTGCAGGAAAATATAATAATATCTGCGGATAAAAAAAGCCACTTCCATAACCATAATTACCACAAACATTTGGGTGAATAAAGGCAAATATATCACCATTTAATATCGCGTTCTTAATTCCCTCTATTCTAAATAAGTGGTAAGATATATCATCTCCATTTATAAGTGATTGAAACAGCGGATATAACGATATCAAAGTTACCAAGGATAAAAAGCAAAATATAAACAACTTTGATTGTTTGATTTTAAGTTTTTTGCATATATTAGAAAACAACTCTATTTTTCCTCCTTAGTGATATATATAGGTCTTTTTTTAGTTTCCAAATAAGTCTTGGCTAAATATTGACCTAATATTCCAATGCAAAAAAGCTGTACACCACCTATAAATGTTATAATACAAATAAGTGATGGATAACCAGCTACAGGCTCACCAAAGGTAATTGTTTTTACAACAATAACACATATAAAAATAAAAGCTAAAAGGCAAAATAATATTCCTATAATAGATGCAATCGCTAATGGTGCAGTTGAAAATGCTACTATTCCCTCTAATGAATAGATAAATAATTTCCAAAACGACCACTTAGTCTCCCCCGCTGATCTTTCTACATTTTCATATTCAAGCCACTTTGTTTTATATCCAACCCAACTAAAAATTCCCTTTGAAAATCTGTTATACTCTCTTAAATTGATTATAGAATCGACCATTTGCCTTGTCATTAATCTATAGTCCCTGGCCCCGTCTACAATTTCAGTATCCGAAATTTTGTTTATGATAGCGTAAAAACACCTTGCGAAGAAGGACCTTATCGGAGGCTCTCCTTTTCTTGTAACTCTTCTTGTTGCTACGCAGTCATAGCCTTCGTTAATTATACTGTTGTACATATCTACTAAAAGCTTTGGTGGATCTTGTAGGTCTACGTCCATAGTAGCGACAAAATCACCTTTTGCTTTTTCTAAACCGGCATATATTGCAGATTCTTTTCCAAAATTTCTTGAAAAAGATATATATTTAATTCTATCATCTTTTTCACTTAATTCTCTTGCTACTTTTAAAGTATCGTCCTTGGATCCGTCGTCAACAAATATAACTTCAAAGTTTACGTCATTTTTCATTTGATCCGCAACTTTAATTATTTCATCATAAAATATTCTCATAGCCTCTTGCTCGTTGTAGCATGGTACAACTACTGATAATAATTTCATTATCTTATCCCCTTTAATTTTACAAAATTTTTAATATTAAACATAAATGTTGCCTTTATTCTTCTGTACTTAACAGAAAAATAAAGGCACACTTTTCTGATCTAAACTAAGTTTATTTTTTAATAGAATCTACATAATCTTCAAGTTCACTCTTAATAACAGTTACCCTTGGACCATAAATAATTTGTATTCCTGCACCTTTTTTAATAACACCTGAAGCTCCGCTCTTCTTTAAAGTAGCGTCTACAACCTTACTGCTGTCCTTAACTGTAACTCTTAGTCGAGTTGCACAACAATCAAGATCATTAATATTATCAAGACCGCCTAAACCTTCTAATATTAACTTAGATACAGCATCACTGTCTGCATTATTAGAAGACTTACTACTATCCGCATTTTTAGCAGCCTCTACATCTTTTCTTGTATAAAGCTTTGTTTCCTCGTCATCATCTTCTCTACCAGGAGTTACATAATTAAACTTTTTAATCATGAACGTGAATACTAAGAAATATACCACAAAGTAGAATATACCAACTATAGGAATGAATATCCAGTTAGTCTTTTCGTTTCCTTGTAAAACACCAAAAAGCATAAAGTCAATAAATCCACCTGAGAAGGTCATTCCAACACCAACGTTAAATATATGCATAAGCATAAATGAAAGACCTGCAAAAACGCAATGCACAGCATACATAAGTGGCGCTACAAACAAGAATGTGAATTCAAGCGGCTCTGTTATACCTGTTACAAATGCTGTCAATGCTGCTGATAGCAAAAGACCTGCTGCAACCTTTTTCTTTGAGCTCTTTGCTGTGTAGTACATAGCAAGAGCAGCCCCTGGTAAGCCAAACATCATAAATGGGAATTTACCTGCCATAAATCTTGTAGCATCAACACTAAAGTGTGTTGTACTTGGTGATGCCAACTGAGCAAAGTAAATATTTTGAGCACCTTGAACAGTTACGCCATCTATCATCATGCTTCCACCAAGTCCTGTCTGCCAGAACGGCATATAGAATACGTGGTGAAGACCAAATGGTATTAATGCTCTTTCTATAATTCCATATATAAATGTACCTGCATATCCGGATCCGGTTACTAATCCGCCCAATGCATATATACCTGCTTGAATAAAAGGCCAAGCAAAGAACATAAATACACCAACTAATATATACACAATTGTAGATATAATAGGTATAAATCTTGTTCCGCCAAAGAACGAAATAACCGTAGGAAGTTTTATCTTATAAAACTTATTGTGTAATGCTGCTACACCAAGACCAACTATAATACCGCCAAATACACCCATTTCAAGTGATTGGATACCGCAAATTTCAGAAACTGTACCCTCAAGCATTTGGCCGTCCTCAAGTTTACCTGTAAGTGTAAGCATAGTTGAAATCGTTTGATGCATTATAAAAAATGCAATTGCTGCAGAAAGAGTTGCTGTTGCCTTTTCTTTTTCTGCCATACCTAAAGCTACGCCCATAGCAAAAATAATAGGTAAATTAGAGAATACTATTTGCCCTGTATCCTTCATAACCGATAAAATCGAATACATGACAGTACCTTCACCTAAAAAGGCTTGCAATCCAAAGGATTCAACTGTCGTTTGATTTGTAAACGATGCACCTATTCCCAAAAGTAAGCCTGCTACGGGTAGCAAAGCGATTGGGAACATGAACGAACGTCCTATTCTTTGTAGGACGCTGAAAAATGAACTTTCCTTTTTCAATGTAAAACCACCATTTCTTTAAAGACTTCTGCGCTGATGCGCATTTTTATTTCAATTTATTTTGAGTATGTCATTACAACCGTTTTTCCTGCTTCAGTCTTTCCTGTGTTTACAGAAAAATCTTTTACATCCTCTATATTGGTAATGAGGACAGGAGTATAAAGTTCATAACCCTTTTCTTTTAATAATGAAAGGTCTGCCCTTGCAATAAGATCACCGGCCTTAACCTGGTCACCTTCCTTAACTAAAGGCTCAAAACCTTCACCCTGCAATTCAACTGTATCAATACCTATATGAATTAATATGTCCAATCCATCTTTAGTAGATATGCCATAGGCATGTAGTGTATCTGATACTTGAATAATAGTTCCGTCTACAGGAGAGTAAACCTCATTGTCAGTAGGTAATATAGCTACACCGTCACCTAATAACTTTTGGGCGAAAGCCTCATCCGGCACATCCTTTAAATCAACTATTGTCCCATTTTGAGTTGCAAGAAGCTCATTTTTTGTTTTCTTTTTCATAAAGTTAAACATAGCAAAGTCTCCCTTTCACATTTCTTGTCAATTTATAATAGCATAATATAATAATAAAATATTGTCGAGTTTTATTATTATAAGATTGCATTTAACAACTTGGTTTTTACTTTAGATACATCTGTATTTAAAACCTTATTCCTAATTGGTAAAACACAAGATGGTGATACTGAAAGTTCATCTATCCCCATAGATAAAAACATATCCGTAAGTTCAAGATCTGCCCCAAGTTCACCGCAGATTCCTATCCAAATACCATTTTTATGGGCATTATCAGCTGCTAATTTAATCAGCCTTAATATTGCTTTGTGATGAGGATTGTAAAAATCCCCTAAACATTCATTTTGCCTGTCTATAGCTAAAGTATATTGAGTAAGATCATTTGTTCCAACACTAAAGAAATCAACTTCCTTAGCAAGATCATCACTTATGATTGCTGCTGCCGGAGTTTCTATCATAATGCCAATTTCAGTATCATCGGCATAATCTATTCCCTCTTTAGAAAGTTCATTCTTAACTTCAAGCACTAATTCCTTGATTTCCCTTATTTCACTCACTGAAGTAATCATAGGAAACATTATAGCAATTTTCCCAAAAGCAGAAGCTCTATAAAGCGCCCTTAATTGGGCTTTAAATATATCTTTCCTATCCAAGCAAATTCTTATAGCTCTATAACCCATTGCCGGATTTTCTTCTTTAGGTAGGTTAAAATAGTCTATTTGTTTGTCTGCACCTATATCCAAGGTACGTATAACGACCCTTTTTCCACACATCTTTTCAGCAACATCTTTATATGCATTAAATTGCTCATCTTCTGTTGGGTAATCTTTGCTCTCAAGATATAAAAACTCGCTTCTAAAAAGTCCTACTCCTCCGGCATCATTTTGTAAAACAGAGCCTACATCGGAAATATTTCCTATATTTGCATATATATCTATTTTTTGCCCGTCTTTTGTTATATTTTCTTTTCCCTTGAGCTTTTGCAAAAGGTTTAATTGTTTATCCTTAATTTCCTTTTTTTCTTTAAGCTTTTTAATAGTATCTAAATCCGGTTCAATATATACCTCTCCGGAAAATCCATCTATTATAGCATCCTTACCGCTATATTCCTCTTTTAAAGAGTCTCCAACTCCAATAACTGCAGGAATATTCATTGTCCTTGCAAGTATTGCCGTATGGGAGCTTGAGGAACCTTTCGCAGTTACAAAACCTAAAACTTTATTTTTATCAAGCTGAACCGTCTCGCTGGGTGCAAGGTCATCTGCCGCAACAATAGATGGCTCATCGGATTCTATACCAGATGATTGAGAATTCAATAAAATCTCTATAATTCTTTTAGAAACATCCAGTACGTCCGATCCGCGCTCCTTCATATAACTGTCATCCATAGAAGAGAACATTTCAGAAAAATTGTCGGCTGTATTGGCAACTGCAAATTCGGCATTTACATTTTGGTTCTTTATCATATTTATAATAGATTCGCAATAATCGAGATCTTCCAGCATCATCTGGTGAATTTGAAAAATCATTGCATTTGACTCGCCCACTTCCTGCAAAGCTTTTTCATAAAGCGTCTGCAGCTGAACAATAGCAATCTTTTTAGCGTCTTCAAACCTAGAAATTTCAGCGTCAACATTCTCTACCCTATATCTCTTGATATCATGCTGAGTACGCCTATACATATTCAATTTTCCAAAAGCAATGCCGCCAAAGACCCCTTTACCTTTTAAAAGTACCATAAGTCTTACCTCTCAAATACTACAAATTCTGTTCTAAAAATTCCTTTAATGTTTGGCTGGCACTATCTTCATCATCGCCTTCAATTTTAAAGTCCAACTTATCTCCTTTCTTCGCAGCTAATCCCATTAGCGCAAATAATCTTTTCACATCAGCGGATTTTTCTCCCTTAGAAACCTTTATAGTCGATTGGAACTTTCCCGCTTCCTTTACAAGCATTCCAGCCGGCCTTGCATGAATTCCGTTTTCATCAGTTAAAACATAACTAAATTCTTTCATTAATTACACTGCCCTTCTAATATTAAATTCGTTAACATAAATCACGTAAGCTTTTGATTATATAGAATTACTTACAACTGCATCCATATAATAATTTCCAATAATTATTATGCACTAGCAAATAAAAAATGTCAATAGCATAGGCCTATAAGACATAATCTTTATATCTTGGTATTGTTATTCTTACTTAAATGTTGTATCATTATTCATAAAATCATATTAACTGTACATAATCATAATCTAAAATATAAATATTTAAAAGGAGTAAATAATGGATTATATAGGACTTTTTACAATAGCTGTTGGTCTTTCCATGGATGCTTTTGCAGTTTCCATAACTATTGGTACTACTGAAAAAAACATGAATTTTTTTAAATTATTAAAAATAGCATTTTCATTTGGATTTTTTCAATTTCTCATGCCTATAATAGGCTGGGGAATTTGTAGAGCAGGAGAAAGCCTCATATCACAAATAGACCATTGGATAGCATTCTTTTTGTTGGCATATATAGGGATAAAAATGATATATGGAGCTATACATGATGGCGATGCTAAAATAAGCACCGCCACAAGTTTTAAAACCTTAATAATATTGTCTATTGCCACAAGTATTGATGCTTTAGCGGCAGGAATACTTCTTCCTTTAACCATAGGTGCGTATAGTTTTAAATTAATGATTATCTCAACATTACTAATAGGAATAATAACATTTTTAATATGTATTGCCGGAATTTTTATGGGTAAAAAATTTGGAACTCTATTCTCATCTAAGGCTGAAATATTTGGCGGCATTATCCTTATAATAATGGGAACAAAAACATTAATTGAGCACCTATTTTTCTAATTGTTATGTATTATATTATTGGGCTTTTGTACTCTATAAACTTGGTTTATCCCCTTAATTTTTTTTACTACCCTTCTCCTTAGTATTTCGGGAGATTTAACCATTATTATATCACCGTTTTGTACTAACCACTTTATAAGCTCTTCATTTAAATATGTGTTTATAATAGCTAAAAATCCATTGCCACCTTTGTTATATAAGCTTATATTAGTTCCAAATTTGTCGATTATTACATCAACAAAATCCTTTTTACATAAAAGTTCAATTGTACTTATTTGACCATAGCCTATATTTATACTTCTTTTTTTGTATTTCAAAATATCAAATTCTTTTCCATCATTTATAACCTTATCATATACAATCAAGTCTTCCTTTGATACTTTAATTCCCTTCATCCTATCAAGGCGATAATTACTTATCCCCATGCCCTGTTCATTATTAGCGATAAGATAATATTTATCATTTGACCATAAAAGATCATAAGGGCTAACTGTAATCCTCCGTCCCCTATCAAATGATACCTCTTCATTTATTATTCTTCTGTGGTAATACGTAAACTGAACTTTCTTTTGCGATTTTATTGCCCTATAAATCGCATCAATGTTATAATAAATCTCTTCATTTTGACATTTAACTCTACTTTTATTGTTAATTTGCTTACTTATCTGCTCAGCTTGATAGTCACTAAGCAAAGACTTAAGTTTTTGTATGAGTTCATTTGTCTTTTTTTGCGTTATAAACGGTGCTGATAAAACAGCATCGATCAGTAATCTTATCTCCGGAAGTTCAAATTTTCTTGTAGCCAAATAAAATCCTCGCTTATGGTTTTGCGCCTTATTAATATCAATTCCATAGTTAATGAGAACCTCTATATCACTATATATAGACTTCCTTTCCGCAATTATCCCATCTTCTTTTAATTTTTCACATAATTGCACGGCTGTTAATGGATGATCATCATCGGTCTTTTTATTGAATATATCAATCAATGTAAGCAGTTTTACTTTTTGTTTTGACTTTTGCAACACAAAAAACTCTCCTTCCAAATATTAAATATAACAACAATAACGACTGTTTAATGATTTTACCACGTAATCGATATTTTGTACACATTAAGTGTTGTTACTTTTATTAACATATAATAATAACACACATACATATACGTATGTGTGTATTAATTATGCTCCTCGAGATATTTCAATTTTATTTTTATTGTTCTTCTGAACTGCTTTCTGTCTCAAGCCCCAGGCATTCCATTAAGTCGCGTATAGACCCAGGTTTTACACGATCCTGCTGCTTGTTTTTGACATGATTATTAGGATCAAGCCGCATTAATAAAGCATCTATCAAGTCTACTCCATCTAAAAACTTCCCTATATCAGGATATAGTATTTGTCCGTCTAATGACGTATTTTTTGATGTCCAAGCAAAGAATTGCTTAAGTTGTTCCAAAAAGTTAAATATCGAACCATTGGTCCTAAACATATCCTTATTATTCACGATAAAGGTAGTTATATCGTTGATAATCAATTCTGATATATGATTTTTCTCGAGGTACTCTCTAAGGCATAACAGTGGTTTAAAGTAATCGGAGTCTCCTTTTATATCGTGTATGTAGGCTGTTATATACTCGGGGTCTAATTTATGGTTGGGATAATCTTCTTGCATTATTTGTTCAAAAACCTGTCTTTTTTTCATAACAAGTAGAACTCTACTGCTAAGAGTTTTCCTAATACGTGGTTTCTTACTAGGGGGCACCACCCCATAAATCTCCCTTATGTGCATTGGCGTCAAACCTAACGAAACATCGTCATATATGCCGAATTCCGAAACGAACCTAAAGAAGAATTTTATGTGGTATAAAAACTCCTGTGCAGTTCCACATGAGATTCCCCTAGCTTTCTTGATACTTTCAATGAAGCCTAAAATATTCTCACTCGACGGATTTGATTTACTATCTCCTTCTAAACAGTCAAGGAATTCATTGACATATAATTGGATTTGATACTTATAGTCTGTACTTTTTCCCGCTGCATATATCCCTAGATACAACTCCCAGGCCTCCTTAACCTTAGGGTCATCAATCCTACCTAGGCCTGCAAGACTATCTAACATTTCTTTAAGGCGGTCCTTTTTTTGTTGCAATTCGATATAGTCCTGCGCTTGCTGCAAACCACTAAAAGCATTTTGCGGCTTCAATTGCTGACCCCTTCTTCTCGGCTGTAACTGTTGATTTGCAGCCCCCAGGATCTCCTCAAGTGCCCGAAATTCATTATCTTCAGAATTTGGATCACTCAATTCTTGAGGTACTTGATTTTTCTCTTTATATATTTCATCTACCATATTTGTGAACACACGCAACATAATATTCGGATACATGTTATATGTGGAGGTCCAAGTAAAAAACCGCCTTATCCCTGAGATAACTATTCTTGCGGCTTCTATTGTTGTGTTCTTAACCACTTTTTCATACCTAATATAGTTTAAAACATCATCCAATGAAGGATTTGATATCTTCTGCACTTTCATATAATCAAAGAACCATTTTATGTATCTTTTGTAATTGTAGCGAGTACCCTTAGCCAGTTGAATTGATTCTAGATAATCATCCCAATCCTTTAGAACTTGAGGATCATTGAGATCATTTGCATACCTAAAATTGCCGTTCGTCGGTTGTACCACTTGTTGTGCCGGTTTAACCTGTTGAACAGGTTCAATTTGTTGATTTTCCTGCCCGAAAAGCTCCTCAAACCCGGGTAACTGAATGTCCTCTAAAAATATTTGCCGTTTAGGTGGATTTACAATGTCTCTAGGCATAACCTGCGGTAAAGGATTAATATTTTGACCACGTAGATTATCCATATTCGGGATTTTTCCAAACATAGGGACAGGTGGAAGATTTCCAAGATTAACAGCCTGCAACCTATTGGGAACTTGACCACCTATCAATTGGGGTCTATATATTTTTGGCATCTGCCTATTTGGATTGTTCTCATTACCATAGCCTTTTTCATTGTCCTTAGGATTATTATCATGCATTACTCGTTTATCTCCTCAAAATTCGCCTTTATTGTAGATATTATATCATAATATTTACACTTATTTCAATAAAATAATAAAGCTTACCGACAATTTGGTAAGCTTCGTTCTTTATCCCTATCAATCATCTAAATTGTGCCATACATTTTGGACATCATCATTATCTTCCAAAATGTCTAAAAGTTTATACATCTTAGACAAAGATTCTTCATCCTCTATTTTAGTATAAGTACTTGGCACCATCTCTACTTCAGCAGATTCAATATTATAACCTTTACTTTCAAGACCTTCCCTTACGCTGCTAAAGTCTGCTGGGTCCGTATAGATAGTAAATATCTCCTCATCTACAATAAAGTCCTCTGCACCGGCTTCAAGAGCTGCCTCCATAAGGCTATTTTCTTCTGCCTCTTCCTTTAATATGACGATAACACCCTTTTGGGAAAACATGAATGATACACAGCCAGGAGTACCCATATTCCCACCAAATTTATCGAAATAATGGCGCAAATCTCCTGCGGTACGATTTCGATTATCAGTCAATGTTTCTACGATAACCGCAACCCCACAAGGACCGTATCCCTCATATCTAATATTCTCGTATTTATTAGTGTCTCCCTCGCCTGCTGCCTTTTTGATAATTCTCTCAATATTATCATTTGGCACATTATTAGCTTTTGCTTTTGCAATGCAATCCCTTAGTTTGGAGTTTATCAACGGATCCGGACTTCCTCCATTCCTAACAGCAACTGCTAATTCACGACCTATTTTCGTAAAAATTTTAGCCCTTTTTCCATCAGCTTTTTCTTTTTTATGTTTAATCGTACTCCATTTTGAATGCCCTGACATATAATTTTCCTCCTAATAGCACTTGCGAATTTTAAAATCATAATAAAAAGGAACCGATTAAGGTTCCTAAAAGATGTATATTTCCTTATACTGCACGTGTTACTTTGCCCGAACGTAAACAGCGAGTGCAAACATGGATACGTTTTGGAGTACCGTTCACAATAGTTTTTACACGTTTAACATTAGGCTTCCAAGTTCTATTGGAACGTCTATGTGAATGAGACACTTTAATTCCGAAAGAAACATCTTTACTGCAAATCTCACATTTTGCCATATAGTCGACCTCCTTTGACGCTTTTAGAATAACATATAGTATATTATCATATTTTCAAAAAAGTTGCAAGCTTTTTATTTTTTTATAACTGATATCTTAGGTAAATCCTTAAATCCTCTTTCTAAGTCCTCGTTTGTGGGGATATAATCTGACATTTTGTGCTCTATAAAGGATGAATATGCCGACATATCAAAATACCCCGTCCCAGTAAGGCCAAATAAGATTGTCTTGGATTCCCCAGACTCTTTACACTTTAGTGCTTCGTCCATAGCCACTTTTATAGCATGAGCAGATTCGGGTGCAGGCAATATGGTTTCATGTTTTGCAAAATCTATAGCTGCCTTAAAAACATCAGATTGTTTAACAGCAACCGCCTTCATATAGCCATCATGATAAAGTTTAGATAATATCGGAGACATCCCATGATATCTAAGCCCTCCCGCATGGTTGGCAGACGGTATAAAGCCGCAGCCTAACGTATACATTTTAGCCATAGGAGTGACTTTTCCCGTATCACAAAAGTCGTAAGCGTATTTACCCCTTGTAAGGGATGGGCACGATGCAGGTTCAACGGCTATAATTTCAGGATTTGATCTTCCCAAAATTTTATCCCCCATAAAAGGAGCTATCAGTCCACCAAGATTGGATCCTCCTCCTGCACATCCAATTATAACATCAGGATATTCAGCAAGTATTTCCATTGCTTTCTTTGCTTCCAGGCCGATTATCGACTGATGCAATAAAACTTGATTTAATACTGATCCCAAAACATATTTACAGTTTGGGGTATTCAATGACCTCTCTACAGCTTCTGATATAGCGCATCCAAGGCTTCCACCGGTATCAGGGTTACTCGAAAGAATTTTCCTTCCTGCCTCAGTCGTGTTGCTGGGACTCGGTATAACATTTGCTCCAAATGTTTGCATAACCGTCCTTCTATATGGCTTTTGATTATACGAAACCTTTACCATAAATACCGTAAGATCAATACCAAAATAAGCACACGCTTCTGATAGTGCCGTACCCCACTGGCCTGCACCTGTCTCGGTTGTAAGAGAGGTTATCCCCTGTTTTTTGGCATAATATGCTTGAGCCATTGCAGAATTAAGTTTATGACTGCCAGACGTATTATTTCCTTCAAATTTATAATATATTTTCGCGGGAGTATCTAAGAATTTCTCTAAATTATATGCCCTAATCAGTGGAGATGGCCTATATATCTTATACATTTGACGTATTTCATCGGGAATTTCAAAAAATCGAGCTTCATTATCCATTTCTTGATGGGCAAGTTCCTTGCAAAATATAGGGTACAATTCCTCTTCGCTTATAGGCTTTAGGGTTGTCGGATTGAGTAATGGTTCGGGAAGCTCTTTCATATCAGCTCTAAGATTATACCAAGCGGTAGGTATTTTATCCTCTGATAAGTAAAATCTATGCGGTATCTTAGACATCTTAAATTCCTCCTTAAAGCGTTTAATTTATTAATTTATAAGTTTTTATTAAAAGGTATAAAGCAATAAACAAAAGAGCCCTTACCCCAAGCTCTGGGGCAAAAGCTCTTTTGCCTTTGCAAAATTACCGAGATTGGTACTCGAAAACCAAGGTGTATATAAGGTCTTTATTAAGTTAACCATTTTTGAATAATAAAGGACAATATTATTTATCTTAAAAACAATTACATATCAAACATCTTATTAAATATAATATCATTATATGAGTAAGTATTACTTATGTCAACAAGACTATGCTAAACTCATTGTTCTATTTTTTATTAGGAAATATAAATGCATTGATAACCATAGCTATAACAATTCCTATAGTAGTATCTATAACCCTGTTTACAACATAAAAAAATGCATCCCCAAGATTTTTTTCCGGCTGGACTACAATACTTATCAAAACAATACACCCTATTATAATGGATTCCTTTCTATCTGTCATATTGCAAATATAGATTACTATCAAGATGCAAACAGGTGCAATTATAATGTCAAAAAAGTTATTATAGTTTGGGATAAGACAAATTATCTCCAAAACCACATATCCCAAAACACCACCCAATACTGTACCTATCGTCCTATTAAGGCCGCTCTTGAACGTCTCATCATAGGTTTGCTGCATACAAATCATAGCTGCAATAGCCGAAAACAATGAATCATCTCTTTTAAATACAAAAGATATAAATATACAAACTGATACCGCTAATGCGGTCTTTATTGCTCTTTTCCCAAGTCTGTATCTAAAATTTAACTTCAATCAACCACTCCTACTAAACTTATTATACTTAAATATTATATATCTACAAAACGTAAAAATGCAATATTAAGGTCCCATAAAAAATATTTTATCTATCTTCTATATATAACTCAAATAGCCATAAAAACATAGTATTATAATCTTGTTTTCTCCATTAAAATAAAAAACAGTAATATATCGTTTTACTCACTATTATAAATATAAAAAGTGGTATTATTTCTAATACAAAGGGAGAATGACTATGTTTTTAAGCATAAAAATAAGTAAAAAATTTATTTTTTCTTTTTTAATATTAATTTTTGGGATCTCATTCTTTGCCATATCTTCATTCGCCGGCAATATAATAGAAAAAGACGATGATTGCGTTCATTTGCCAATCATCATGTATCACGGAATTTCCAAAAGTCCAAGATATCAAGGACGATATGTTATTTCTCCTGAAGAGTTTGAGAGTGACCTAAAATATATAAAAGACAATCAATACAATACAATATTTGTTGACGATGTAATAAATTACGTCTGCAATAACACACCTCTGCCCGAAAATCCTATAATGATTACCTTCGATGACGGTTACTACAATAATTTTTTATACGCTTACCCGCTTTTACAAAAATACAACTGTAAAATGGTCCTCTCTCCTATAGGCAAATACACTGATATATACAGTCAATGTAACGATAGAAACGCAAACTATGCCCACTGTACCTGGGATAACATAAACGAAATGGCTGCATCGGGATTGGTTGAAATACAAAACCACTCATACGATATGCACACAACAAATAAAAAAGGTAGAAGAAACGGTGCTAAAAAATTAAAAGGTGAAAATCACGAGGAATATCAAGCCGCCCTAACCAAGGACCTAACAAAAATGCAGCAGGAAATCTTAGACAACACCGGGATTAAATCTCAAGCATTTACTTTCCCCTTTGGTGCTGTGAGCAATGACTCTATTGATATTTTAAAGGGAATTGGTTTTAAAGCAGCCCTTACTTGTGAAGAAAAAACTAATAAAATAACTCATGACACGGAGTGCCTTTATCATCTCAATCGATTTATAAGACCGCACAATATCAGTACTGAAAAACTTTTTTCTAAGATTTCTAAAAAATAGTAATTTTCCTCTTTATAATGGTAATAATACATCCATAACTATATTTATAAATGTCTATATAACAATCATAATAATATTGCCCATAACTTTACATTAGGTCTCAAAAGTGGTAAAATATTTTTTGTTATAGTCAATTAATCTTACAATTTTTGCTATTAAACCTTTAAAGGAGGAAATAATTAAATGTCAAGAAAAATGAAGACTATGGATGGTAACAGTGCTGCAGCTCACGTTTCTTATGCGTTTACTGATGTCGCTGCTATTTATCCTATAACTCCCTCTTCCGTTATGGCGGATGAAACAGACAAATACTCTGCAAATGGCAGAAAAAATCTATTTGGTAAAGAAGTTAAAGTAACTGAAATGCAATCTGAAGCCGGTGCTGCAGGTGCAGTTCACGGTTCTTTAGCAGCCGGTGCGCTTACAACTACCTATACTGCATCTCAAGGCTTGCTTTTAATGATACCTAATATGTATAAAATGGCCGGTGAATTACTTCCAAGTGTAATCCACGTTTCAGCTCGTGCACTAACAAGCCATGCCTTATCAATTTTTGGAGATCACTCTGATATATATGCTTGCCGTCAAACAGGATATGCTATGCTATGCTCCAACAGCCCTCAAGAAGTTATGGATCTTTCTGCTGTCGCACATTTATCCGCTATAAAGGGCAGAGTTCCATTTTTGCACTTCTTTGATGGATTTAGAACATCTCATGAAATCCAAAAAGTTGAAGTTTGGGATTATGAGGATCTTGCTGATATGCTCGACTGGGATGCAGTTGATGCATTTAGAAGAAACAGCTTAAATCCTGAACATCCTGAACTTAGAGGTTCAGCTCAAAATGACGATATCTTCTTCCAAGCAAGAGAAGCCTGTAATAAATACTATGATGCTATACCCGAAGTTGTCGTAGACTACATGAATAAAGTAAATGAAAAAATCGGGACAGACTATAAGCCTTTCAATTATTATGGAGCTACTGATGCCGAAAAAGTTATAATCGCAATGGGATCTGTATGCGAGGCTATTGAAGAAGTTGTAGATTATTTGAATGCCGGTGGCGAAAAGGTTGGACTTGTAAAAGTAAGACTTTATAGACCTTTTGTAGCTGACTATCTATTAAATGTACTACCAAAAACAGTTAAAAATATATCTGTATTAGATCGTACAAAAGAACCGGGTTCAATTGGTGAACCTCTATATCTTGACGTTTTGGCAGCTCTATCCGGTACAGAATTCGGATGTGTTCCTATATATACCGGCCGTTACGGTCTTGGTTCAAAAGACACAACTCCTGCCCAATTGATCGCAGTTTATCGCAATATGGAATCATCAACACCTAAAAAGAGATTTACAATAGGTATTGAAGATGACGTTACAAACCTTTCTTTGGAAATCAAAGAAAATCCGGATACAACTCCAAAAGGCACACGTTCTTGTAAATTCTGGGGCTTGGGTTCAGACGGTACTGTAGGTGCAAACAAAAACTCAATCAAAATCATTGGAGATCACACTGATATGTATGCACAAGGATACTTTGCATACGATTCCAAAAAATCCGGTGGTATTACTATATCCCATCTACGTTTTGGAAAAACTCCAATAAAATCAACCTACTATATAAGCAAGGCAGACTTTGTTGCTTGCCACAATCCATCTTATGTTGACAAGTATGCTATGGTAGAAGACTTAAAAGAAGGCGGAAGCTTCCTTCTAAACTGTCCTTGGAAAGGTGAAGAACTCGATAAAAGACTTCCTAATAAAATGAAGAAGTTTATTGCGGATAATAATATCAATTTCTACACAATAGACGGTATTAAAATTGGTAAAGAAATCGGACTTGGAGGAAGAATCAATACAGTATTACAATCCGCTTTCTTCAAGATTGCAAATATAATTCCAAGCGACCAAGCAATTCAATATATGAAAGACGCCGCAACTAAGTCATATAGCAAAAAAGGTGAAAAAATTGTATCTATGAACCACCAAGCTATTGAACGTGGCGCAAGTGATCTTGTTAAGGTTGATATACCTGAATCATGGAAAAATATTTCCGATACCCCCGATAACCTAAAACACGTAGACGGCAATAGAAAAGAACTTGTTAAGTATGTAAACACTATATTGAATCCTGTTAATGCTCACAAGGGTGACCAACTCCCTGTTTCCGTATTCATGGATCATGTAAACGGTGCTGTGCCTCAAGGTTCTGCCGCTTATGAGAAACGTGGTATTGCAGTAGACGTTCCGGAATGGAAGCCGGAAAACTGTATCCAATGTAACTTCTGCTCATTCGTTTGTCCTCACGCTGTTATTCGTCCTGCTATAATGACAGATGAAGAATTAGCAAATGCACCTTCAGTAGTTAAATCTAAAAAAATGACAGGTTTCCCGGGTCTAAACTTTGCTATGACTGTATCTGTTCTAGACTGCACAGGCTGCGGAAACTGCGCTCAAGTTTGTCCGGGTATGAAAGGCAATAAGGCACTTGAAATGAAACCTATCGATTCTCAAAGACCAATGCAGGCAGTATTTGACTACGGCAGAGAACTAGAAGAAAAGCCTGAAGTTCTTGAAAAATTTAAGGAAACCACTGTAAAAGGCAGCCAATTTAAACAGCCTTTATTAGAATTCTCCGGTGCATGCGCAGGCTGCGGTGAGACACCATACGCAAAACTTGCAACTCAATTATTTGGTGACAGAATGTATATTGCAAATGCGACAGGCTGTTCATCTATTTGGGGTGGTTCAGCTCCTGCTACACCATATACCGTAAATAAGAAGGGTCACGGACCTGCATGGCAAAATTCTCTATTTGAAGATAATGCCGAATTTGGATACGGTATGACATTAGCTCAAAATGCTATTAGAGATAGACTTTACGATTATGTAAAGGAAATTTCCTCCTCTTCAAATGACGAAAACACAAAGGAAATCTGTAAAAATTATCTTGATACCTTTGATAACAGCAAGGCAAACCGTACTGCAGCTGATGCATTAATTGAAAAACTGGAAGAAATATCTAAATCTAACAGTGAAATGGCTTCTTTAGCTAACAAAACACTTAAGGATAAGGATTATCTCGCTAAAAAATCCATGTGGATATTTGGTGGAGACGGTTGGGCTTATGATATAGGCTTTGGCGGCCTTGATCATGTCATCGCTTCAGGTGAAAATATAAATATACTTGTATTTGATACAGAAGTTTACTCAAATACAGGTGGTCAAGCATCAAAAGCTACACCTGTCGGCTCTGTTGCACAATTTGCTGCTGCTGGAAAAGCAACTAAGAAAAAAGACCTAGCAGCTATCGCTATGAGTTATGGATATGTATATGTAGCCCAAGTTGCTATGGGTGCAGATTACAATCAATGTATCAAAGCTTTCAACGAGGCTGAAAGTTACAACGGTCCATCAATCATTATCGCTTACGCTCCTTGTATTAACCATGGAATTAGAGGCGGTATGGGAATTTCTCAACTTGAAGAGAAAAAAGCTGTCGCTGCCGGATATTGGAATATGTTCCGTTTTGATCCACGTTTAGCTAATGAAGGCAAAAATCCATTTATATTGGACAGCAAAGAACCTTCTGCAAGCTATCGCGACTTCATAATGGGTGAAGTAAGATATAACTCACTTACTCGTTCATTCCCGGATCGTGCAGAAAAACTATTTGAAAAAGCAGAGAAACTTGCTTCTGATAGATATAAACATCTAGAAAAACTTTCAAAAGGCCTAGAACAATAAAAATATTTAAATCTCATAAAAGAGTAAAAAATCTCCTTAACCGTAAATAATACAGTTAAGGAGATTTGATTTTTTATAATAACATTTCAAAATACCAAGCAACTTCAAATTTATATGCCACTTAAAACACTTATCACAAACTATACTTTAATAGATTAAATCAAATTCTTAAATACCTTAAATCATCCCGTGGATACTTGCAAAGGATATTATATCCCAAATTATCGCAATAACAATTTGTATTTTTATTATAAACTATAACTATTAATAATCATTCACTAACAATATAATATATCCTCTTTTTTATCTAAATTGCATATTTGGAAATTTACCTTGGTCGCCTCTGCTAAATCTACTGTTATAATATCACTTTTCCTTCTAAAAAATCTACCATAATTTTTACCCCAAGGATTTCTTAATTTTATATAATATTTGCCGTCTTTCTCTTCTGCCCCAACTAAACTATATGCATGCTTTGCAACAACTTTATTCCCTTCAATATCCCTTAATCCATTTTCATCTGTACCATAATCAAGCGGAGTTCTATTATTCAAAGCATTTTTTATCCTCTTAAACAATGCCTCTACATTAACACTCGATTGATCCGGTTTATAATTAAAATTTGCTTCGTTTCCCAATATAATCTTAAATGCATTTTTTTGCATATAATCAATATCATTATTTCTATAGCTACCCGTAATATTTCTATAATCGATTGCATCCTTACCGTTTGCAAAGTAAGCTGAAAATGCCTTTTCTATCATTTGTACCCAAATGTTTTCTTTAGATTTTGACATTAAACTTTTTGCTCTGCAAAACAACCCTTCCCTTATTTGAAATAAGGACTTTTCAACTTTATATACCTCTTTTATAAATATACCAGGCTCTAATTCTCTTTGCAATGTCACGTCTACAGTATTATCCTTGGGATTCTCTACTACCATATTTTTTATAATTTCAGGCCTTGTATTAACTATAGATGCAAGCGCTGCTAATAGCCAACAGTCACCCATATATCCCTGCTGTACATCACTCATATTAGGGCCATCCTTAGAAAATAACGGTATTTCTTTTGTTTGCTCTATCCTTATAGATTCCTCTTTTCCATTATTATCACTGTAGAAAAACCTTTCGTCTTTAATAGTTTTATATTTAACCCCACATTCAAAATTATTGGAAAGTTTCAATCTTTCGCAACCCATAAATGCATCCTTATCACAAAAAGCATGTTTTGGAAAATTATTTACTTTGGTTAGATTCTTACAATTAGCAAAAGCATATTTTTTTATGCTTTTAACTGTATTGGGAATTGATATACTTTTTAAGTTTTCGCAACCATAAAAAGCACAATCTTCTATTTCTTCTAACTTATCCCCTAAGGTTATGTTTTTTAGATTTTTTAAATAATAAAATGATCCACACTCTATTTTCTTTACCCCTGCGGGAATATTTATACTCTTTAGGCTGGTACAGCCGGAAAAGGCCTCTTCATCAATTGTTTGCAGACCCTTTGGCAACTTAATTGTTTTTAGCCCTGTACAGCCTAAAAATGCACTCCAACCTATGCTATGCAAATTTTCAGGCAAATCAATACTTTCCAATCTGCTGCAGCCACAAAAAGCAAAATTGGGTACTTTTTTTACATTTTTAGGAATACTTATATGTTTTAAACTTGTACAATTAAGAAATATATGTTCTTTGATTTTATTTAGATTTTCAGGTAATTTTATCTCACTTAAATTGACACACCTCAAAAAAGTCTTTCTATTAATTACCTCTAATTTTGAGGGCAAAATGACTTTAGTTAATCCGGCACAATCGCTAAATGCTTGCTCATCTATTATTGTTATATTTTCAGGTAAAGTTATTTCCTTTAAACTTACACACTTATAAAAAAGTCCCCCACTTAATCTTTGTAACTTCTTTGGCAAAATAATCTCTTTTAAACCTGTACAACTATCAAAAGCTGACATTCCTATTTTAGTTATATTCTCAGGTAAATTTATATAATTTAAATTTTTGCAATTAAAAAAGGCGCTTTTTTCTATCCCTTTCAGTTTACTCGGTAAAACCACGCTCTGCAAGCTTTCGCAGCCCCAAAATAAACCATCTGCTATTTCAGTAATACCTTCAGGAATTTCTACTTTTTTTAATCGCTTACAATCCCCAAATGCCCTTACCTTAATTGCTTGTAAGTCCTTAGGTAATACAATCTTCTCCAAATTTTCACACCCCAAAAACGCAAGTTCATGTATTATGCTTACTGTTTGAGGTATGATTATTTCCTCTATTTTACAATCTTCAAAAGAGCGCTCACCTATTTCACGAACTCCGTCTTCTATAATTACCTTCTTAACTTCACCTAAGTTTTTGGTATCTTGAGATGTAATAATACCTCCCTCACCCTTAATTGTTAATATTGATTCTGTTTCATTTTCCAAAGACGAAACATAATTATGTATATCCTCTTTATTACAGCTATTTTTAATCTTTTTATTATCTTGGATTAATTTATCAGTTGATATATTTTTATTATATATTACCCTGCATAATTTCTCAAAATCACTATAGCCAAACTCACACTCAATCCAACCAAATATATCATATACCTTACTAACACATTCTATTGGTATATCCATATATTGAGCAATCTGTCTGCATTTTGCCCTTTTTGAAAGCCAGTTAATTGCACCTGCAGTCGTACTAGCTAAAACTACCCCTTCTATAATTGGCCTTGCAATATTAAGGCCACCTAAATACTGAACTGTATTTGTATTCTCACGAGGAAGTATATACCTGTCATCAGTACCTTGCTCCCCGGAAGGTAAATCTCCTTTGTCATGTGAAACTTTTACTGCCTCTTCTTCCAAGGCTGCGTCATTTGAATTTTTTTCTGTTGCCATACCTATAGCCTGTTGATATATATGTGTTATTTCATGCTTTAATACTAGTTTATTGCCCTTATATTCATTGGTTATAAAAATGTTATTACCGCTTGAAGCGGCAAAAGGTCCTCCAATGTTCTCTTCATCGGTTATACAAAGTTTAACAGACTTAACATCCATATTAAATCTGTTTTTTGACCATTCAGTTGCCCATTTAGGCAACTCCATCTTTCGTAGTTTAAAACCTGAGATTTTATCTAAACCTACCTTGTCAAAACTCTCTATATTCTTTGACCTTGATAATAACCTAATATCTTTTAGAGAATCGTACAAGAGTAGGCCCCCTTAATAAATTATCAATCTAAGTCATTTCCTTGATATTAGAAAAAGTTATGCTTCTCTAATCCTTTTTATTGTTTTATTATAATGTTTTACTTTTTAATATATTATTTATCTTATTTTTCACCAAGATTACCTATACGAAATGCAACATTAGTTGCTTCCTCCAAATCAACCGTTATTATGGCATCCTTTTTGTTATGATTCTTATCATAATTAAGGCCCCAAGCATTTCGTAATTTAATATAATATCGTCCATCTTTTTCATCGACACCAATCAAGCTGAAAGCATGTTTAGTAACAATTTTATCACCATCTAAATCTTTTACAACACTTTCTTCATTACTTATTGAATAACAAAGAGGTGTTTTACTATTTAATGCCTCTTTTATTCTTTCAAATAGTTCTTTCCTATCCCCACTTAATACATCAGAAGTGTAGCACCCTTTTGCCTCCTTACCAAGTATAATTTTAAACGCATCCTTAACCCCAGAACAATCAACTTTATAGCTGCCGGTAATATTATAATAATTAACCGATTCCCTGTTCTTTGAAAAATATGCTGAAAATGCCTTTTCTATCATTTGCACCCAAATATTTTCTTGAGATTTAGACATTATATTTTTGTATCGGCCATTTTGATTTATTTTGAATAGTGATTTTTGAACTGTATACACTTCCTTTTTAAACACCCCGGCCACTATTTCTCTTTGCAGTGTTACGTCTACTGTACCATTTTTAGGATTATCCTTCATAATATTTTCTATTATCTTTGGGTTATTCTTCACTATCGAGGCAAGTGGTGCCACCAGCCAACAGTCACCTATGTATCCTTGCCTAATATCATCCACTTTAGGTCCACCTGCTGAAAACAAAGGTGGTTTTTTTCTCTTTTTTATCTCTAAAGATTTTTCTTTTCCCGCATTATTTTTATAAATAAAGTTTTTGTCCGACACATTTTTATATTCAATATCATTTAGGAAATTGAATTTTTCACAATTTAAGGATGCATCATATGCACAACATTCTGATTCTGGAAAATTATCAACATTAACTAGGTTTTTGCAATTTGCAAATGCACCATTTTTTATACTTTCAATCGATCCCGGAATCGATACGCTTTCCAACCTGGTACAATTCGCAAAAGCATTTATGCCAATAGATTTAATTCCCTCAGGTATATCAAATTTTTTTATACTTTCACAACCATAAAAAGTCCTGTAATCTATTTCCGTTATACCACCCGGAATATCTATATGCTTTAAACTACTACAATTCTTAAAACACTCAGGTCCCATCTCCTGCAACGTTTTTGGAAAATTAACCACCTCCACTAAATTGCTACAATATTGAAAAACAGCATTACCTACTTTCTTTATACCTATAGGTAGAACAATCTTCTCTAAACTTTTACATTCCAAAAATGTTCTTCCTTCCATATCTGTCATATTCTCAGGTAAATTTACTTCTTTTAAATTAATGCACTCACAGAAAAGATTTCTACTTGTCTTTTTTAATCCCTTTGGTAACACAATTTTTTCTATCTTTTTACAAAACATAAAGGCCATTTCCTCTATTTCCTCTATACTCTGAGGTAAATCAATATTATTTAAATTTCTACAACTCTCAAAAGCGTTCTTACCTATTTTTCTTAATTTATTCGGCAATTTTATACTACTTAACTCAGAGCAATTATCAAATGTACTATCCTCTATTTCAGTTACACCATCTGGAATTTCTATCCTTTTTAAGTTGATACAGCCTAAAAAAGCCTTGTTCTCAATAGTCTCCAATTTACTAGGTAAGGCAATACTTTCAAGTCCCTCGCATCCTAAAAATGAGCCACATTCTATTACAGTTACAGTTTCAGGTATATGTATTTCTTTTAATTTTTTTAAAGCAACAAAAGCACCACACCCTATTTTTTGAATCCCATCCTCTATGATTATATGGGTCGCATTTTTTAAATCTTTAGTATGCTCACTTGTAATAGTTTTTCCGTCGCCTTTAATTGTCACCCCTACAAATTTTGGCCCTTGTGTTGTCTTGGTATGGTACTCCCCAACCTTGTCCTGAGGTGTAACTTC
>CAKSRC010000005.1 GCA_934486915.1 uncultured Eubacteriales bacterium | reverse complement strand
TCTTCTCTTAACTCTTTATAGTTATAGATTTCGCCGTTAAACATCAATACAAGGCTCTTATCTTCATTAAAAATAGGTTGGCTTCCATAATCTAGGTCTATAATACTAAGCCTTCTAAAGCCCATAGATATATCGTCATCACAATAATATCCGGCACTATCCGGCCCTCTATGTATAATGGCATCCGTCATTGATTTTAAAACTTCATCTCTATCTACAATTTGGCCTGTAAAGCCACATAATCCGCACATTTTCGATTATCTCCTTTTTTTACTCTAATATTTATATTTTACCAGATAAGCTACAAGCTTTCAAGAAAAATAAAAACATATAATAATTACTATAACAAATTTGACATATAACCACCTATGTTAGATAATTATAGCCCCAAGATAAGCGGTCTATCAATAAACATTATCTTAGTTAAATCAATACAAATTAACATTTGCTTAACCCTAAACTTTCTCTATTGTCATTTTTCCACAAATAATATATAATAATACATATTATGAATATAAATAGTATAAATATAGGTGGTGTATGTATGACTATTGGTAAAAAAATCCTATCTATTGTATCATATGTCTTAACCGTTTGTATGATAGTATTTGTTGTTGTATTTTTGATCATATTTTTTCAATTTAAAAATCAATTTGAGGCTGAAAATACAAGTCTTAAAAGCTCAGTTTTAGAAGAGACCCAAAATAATTATAAAGGTCTTTCAGAAAAAGCCATCTATGAATATACCAATCTATTTATACAAGAAAAGAACGATCGCATACACCTATTATCCGACGATTTAAATGATTTAACCAAATCTGCATCCAACCTATATAATAATGCTAATTCTTATAAAACAGGTGACAATTACAACCTAATGCCCGGCGTTAAATACAGTGATATAAAAGATGAGCTAAGCATGATTTATCCATTGGAGACATTTTTGGGATTCCTTGATTCCTCGGTTTTTGATAATGCAAATATCTACTATTGTTCCGAATCCGGACTTTTCCTTGACACTGATATAACATCTTCAGACAATAAATTCAATAATCTCGATATCCGCCAAAGAGAATGGTACCAAGAAGCCAAAAATACTAATGATATAGTATGGAGCTACCCTTATAACGACCTAATCACAGGAAAAAATATTATAACCTGCAGTAAAGGGGTTTATGATTCAAGCGGAAAATTTCTTGGTGCCGTTGGTATTGATTTTGAGGATCTTTCATTTATCCAGCGGTCAATTTCAGGTCAAGGCCACCTAAATAATTCATCCCAAAAACGTTTCTTAAATTATTTAATAATCGACAAAAACGGAAATGTTATTATGGATTCCGACTCAGCTGACACAAGCAGCCTATCATCAAATAATGATAAAAATAAAAAAATTATCGAAGCCTGCGATTTATCGCAAAATTCAAATGAAATTTATACCAAGGACGTTGATGATGTTGCAATCAGTTATACAAACCTGGGCATTAATGATTGGGTAATATGCTTTGTATCGGATCAATCTATTATGAACGCAAGTATAAGTAATATAGATAATTTTATATCTAATTTTTCAAAGTCTATAAACGAAAACCTTAATAATAAAATAATAATATTTATAGCCATCTCGATTAGTGTGCTTGCAATAATGACTGTTTTAAGCATATACCTTTCAAAAAAGTTGACAGAATCTATAACTGATTCCCTGGACAAGCTTTCATACGGCATAAAACATATGGGCACAAATAGTTTTTATCAACCCATAAAAATCGAAAATAATGACGAAATTGCAGAATTGGCAGAAATAGTTAATAATGTCTCTGCATCATTATACGAAAGCATTAACCAAATAGCTATAGAATCCGCAAGGACTCAACAAGAACTAAACAGAAAAGAAATTTCCAATGCAATTAAGTCTGCTATACCTGAAGAAGTAATTAAGTGCCCAAATATCGATGTCTCAGCAATTACTAAGCAGTCTAAAAATGCCGGCACAAACTTTTACAATTACTTCTTTACCGATTCCGCTAAATTAGCCTTTATAATTGGAGAAGTCTCCGATTCAGGAGTAAGCGCTGCGCTGTTTATTTCATACATCAAGGGTATGATGGAGTCTATCGCAAAATCATCCTCTACCCCAGCAGAAGCAATGAAAAAGGCCAATAAAAGCATATTGGAAAGAAATAAAGAAAATACCTTTGTGAAAGCAGTTATAGGATTTTTAGATTTACAAAATTACAAATTAAGTTACTGTACAGCAGGGTATTTTTCACCTATTGTTAAATTAGACGATACTGTTAGAAAACTAGAAAATATAAAAACTTCCGCCTTAGGAGTAAGTAAAGAACCCGGATATAAAACTTTTTGTTATAACATGGTTCCAGGTGAGGTATTAGTTTTATATTCAAGTGGTTTAATGTCTTATAATTCTCTTTTAGGCAAAAATATAACTGAGGAGAATATTATGAATTTAGTAAAGCGTATTCAGCAAGCTTCCGCAAATGAACTATGTTCAACTATACTTCACGATGTTTCAGTAACCTATAAACGCAACGATGACAGCAATGATATAACCATAGCTACATTAAGAATTAAAAAAAATAATTTTTATCGTAAAATACTTAATAATAGCGATTCCTTAAAAAATTGCCTTGAAGAGCTCAATTCATTCATTAATAAAAATTCCGTTAAGCGAGGATATTTTGTATTATTAACAATCGAAGAGGCCCTTACTAATATAATAAAACACGGTTCAAAAAGACAATCCTTTATTGAACTCTACCTTGAGTCATTTAATGACTATAGTAAAATCGTTATTATTGATTCGAGTTTCCCATTCAATCCGGATAGTTTGGATAATCCTGATATCTCCCTATCTGCCGAAAAAAGAAAAGTCGGCGGTCTCGGTATTCACCTTATCAAAAAGATTTCAAGGAAAACAGAGTATAAATATGAAAAGGGTCACAACATAAATACATTTATTATTTAAAGCTATTTTAAATATTTTATTATAACCTTGTATTCCTCTTTAAGAGTATCATAATTATAATTCTTGCAGTTGGCAGGACTGGTCGATGGTAAATAAAAAGACTCCAATCCAACGTTTTTTAAGCAATATTTCTTATATAATTGAGTCGCTTTCCTGCCGGTCGTAAATATTCTTTGTATATTACTTGACTTCAAAATAGGCATGATATCATTAACCTCAGGATTTTTAATACTACTATCGTCCGCACCCTCTATGTTGCACGATTTTAGTACGTCCCACAAGGCAATATGATTTTTCAACACAAAATCTTCTTTTTCTATATTCGTCTTAGGACAATCTTGGTTTAATATATCCGCAAGTATTCTCCAAAAACGATTTTGAGGATGGGAATAATAAAAGTTATACTCACGCGATTTTGGTGATGGCATTGTGCCCAATATTAATATTTTGGAATCCTCATTATAAATAGGCTTAAATGTGTGAACTACATATTGCAAATTTTATATCTCCTTTTGTTTACCATTTGATTTTTATAAAATAATTATATATAATCATTTTATAAAATTAAAGATATTTTATATATCAATTTTTAAAAATTTTATTATTGGAGGTTTGAAAACATGGATGATAAAAAAAACATACCCAATGAAGGCAGCGAAAATATTGATGCCAAAATCAAAGAAATGGAATCTGAAATAATCAACAGTAAAAAAGAAGAAGAAAAAATCCCCCAAGAAAAGCCAAAAGAAAATGAATCATTAAACACTCCCCACGAAGAGGAAATTAAGGAAACTCCATTAAATGAAGAAGACTTAAAAGAGCAAACAAACATATCAAATGAGGACTCATCATCACCTGAAACTGAGGAAACTCCTAAGGAAAACAAACAAAAAGGCTCAAAAACCAAAAACATGGTAATTGTAACTTTGGTTGTATGCATCGTCTTATCCTCAATATTAGGTATAGGCGGAGGTGTATTAGGCTATAACTTAGCAAAACGCAAAATAGTAAACCCATTGCAAATTACAAGCTCAAGCAAAGATTCAAGCAATCAAACTCCCAAAACCAATGTCGCTGAAGTTGTAAATAATGTAGCTGACTCCGTAGTAGAAATCACCACTGAAGTGGCTTCAACGGACAGCAGGTTCCGCCAATATATAACAGAAGGTGCTGGAAGTGGAGTAATTATAAGCGCAGACGGATATATAGCTACAAACAACCACGTAATAGACGGAGCTCAAAAAATAACCGTAAAATTAAGAAACGGTCAGTCCTTTGAAGGTAAACTTATATCAACCGACTCCAAAACTGATATTGCTTTAGTTAAAATAGAGGCAACAGGTCTTACTGCAGCTGTATTCGGTGACTCAGACTCATTGCAAGTTGGCGAATGTGCAATAGCAATAGGAAATCCATTGGGTGAGCTCGGCGGTACTGTCACCGAGGGTATCATAAGCTCCCTTAATAGAGATATAAGCATTGATGGCGAAGTTATGAACTTACTTCAAACTAACGCTGCTATAAACCCCGGAAACTCAGGCGGCGGATTATTTAATTCAGACGGAGAATTAATTGGATTGGTTGTTGCAAAATCATCAGGTACCGGTATAGAAGGTCTAGGTTTTGCTATTCCTTCAAATGAAGTTAAAATCATTACTCAAGAGCTTAACACCTATGGATATATAAGAGGAAGAGTAGATCTTCAAATGACATTGGTAGAGGTAACAACAATGCAGCAGGCTATTATGTATGGTGTACCTGATATGGGCGTATATATTTCCAAGGTAGACAGTGGCTCGGCTGCCGAAAGTGCAGGATTCAAGCAAGCAGATAAAATTATTGCCGTAAACTCTCAAGCTGTCAGCAGCGCAACTGATTTTCAAGCTATAGAAGATAAATTAAAAGTAGGCGAAAATGCTAAATTTACAGTTGTAAGAAATGGTCAACAAATGGATATCGACCTTACACTACAAGAATACAAACCTTCTTTTTAAATAAAAAATTTCCATAGTGAATATTTAATTTTATTGTGAAGATAATAATAAAGTCGGCTAGTAACCCCGGCAAAATTTAATAAAATTAAGTATGAGGTGTATTGAAATGAATAAGAATTATAACTCTTCTATCAAATGCAGCGTTGAACAATGCAGAAATCACTGTGATACTGAAAATTACTGCTCTCTAAACGAAGTTAAAATAGGAACACACGAGCAAAATCCTACTATGAAACAATGTGTAGACTGTGAATCTTTTGAATTAAAATAAGTCAGAGTTAAAATCAATTTAAATTAATACACAACACCCATTTGTAGGCTTATTTTTAAATTAAAAATAAACCATAAATGGGTGTTTCTTTGTTATATAGCAAAAGGCCTTCGCCATTAGTTATTCAAACCATAGCGAAAGCCTAAGCTGTTATTTGAGGTTATATGTAATATATATATTGGAGTTATTATATAGTTATTAGCAAGCTGTTTTAAGTTGTAGACGCAATTTATCACTAATCATGGCAATGAATTCGGAATTGGTCGGTTTTCCTCTTCCGTTATGGATTGTGTATCCAAAGTAGGAATTTAGTATATCGACATCTCCCCTATCCCAAGCCACTTCAATTGCGTGTCTTATAGCTCTTTCAACTCTTGATGATGTGGTGTTAAATTCCTTAGCAACTGAAGGATATAGTTGCTTTGTGACTGCATTTATAATGTCAGGATTCTCAACTGACATTATAATTGAATTTCTTAAATAGTGATATCCTTTTATGTGAGCCGGTACTCCTATTTGATGTAAAATTTCAGTTACCTTGACTTCTATATCACCATTTGAAAGATCATTTATTGAATACATAGCTAATTTCGCCTTCTTATTTATATTTTTTTCTTCATTTAACTTAATAATTCTCTCGCATAGATCTTTAGTGTTAAACGGTTTTATTACAAAATAGTCGGCACCTTCACCTAATGCTTCCTTTTCGATTCTTGGACTGTCGAAATTCGATAACACTATAAATATAGGCTTTTTCAACTTTGGATTATTACTTATATGCTTCATGACCCCTATTGCATCAATTTGGGGCATAAACAAATCTATTAATACAACATCAGGACGTACTTCCTCTATGATTTCTAAAACTTTAAATCCATCCTTTGGAGCAAATATTGGTTCCAATCCATATTGATTCAATATATCATTGCTTTCTTTACTAAATTCTTCACAATTTTCTGCAATCAAAACTTTTAATTTATTTTCCATGTTTATTCCTCCGGCTTATGTATTTCATTGATATTATAATACCATATATTGGTAAATATGTAAATAGACAATTACCAGTTTTTTACATATTCTCTATTTTGCCAAAAAATAACCTCAATATCAAGTGTATTATTTTAATATTTTTACTATAAACTGAATATACTGTCTATTATTCAATAAATAAATTAAAACAAAACTTAAAAGCTGAGAAAACAATTATTATTCCTCAGCTTTAATTATAATTATTCAATTTTCTTATAAACATAATTCTAAGTTAATTGCTAAGCATATTCTCAATAAATATGCCATAGCCCTTTTTAGGCTCGTTTACAAATACATGGGTAACCGCCCCAACAATTTTTTCATTTTGTATTATTGGACTTCCTGACATTCCTTGTACTATTCCACCCGTAATTTCAAGCAATTCTTCATCAGTTATAGAAATTACCATGTTTTTACTTGGAAGGTTTTCATTATAGTTGATGCTTAATATCTCTATATCATAGTACTTAGGGCCATCTTGTGATACCGTTGTTAGTATTTTAGCTTGTCCTTCCTTCACTTCCTGCTTCATTGCGATATCTAATGGAGCATTATTGGTAGGGCAATCATTAAGTACCCCCTTGACTCCTGCAAAACTGTTTGATTTAAGCGTCCCTATAACCTCATTATTTGTAAAACAGCCCCTTAATTCCCCGGGAGAGCCCTTTTCCCCTTTAATAACTCCATTAATATCTGCCCTCATAATATCTCCATGAGAAAGGGGCAATAATTCACCCGTATCTATATCACAAATGCCGTGACCTAAACCCGCAAAAGTATTTGTGTTTGGATCAAAAAACGTCATTGTTCCTATACCTGCGGAACTGTCCCTTACCCATAAACCAACCTTATAAGTTTGATCTGATGAAGATTTGACAGGAGTTAGTTTTACATCAAATACTAAATTATTTCTCCTAACGTTTATATTAAGCTGATTTCCTTCACTTTGTTTTACTATATTAAGTATATCCTCATTACTTTCAACCTCTTGGCTGTTAATACTAAGGATAATATCTCCCTTTTTAAGTCCCGCAGCTTTAGCAGGGTTTACAACTGCATCGTCTGTTTTAATATCTGATATTCCAACTATCATTACTCCTTGTGTAAAAATCTTTACCCCAAACGGATTTCCGCATGGAATTAATTTAGTCTTATCTACAATCTCAATATTTACATCCTTAACGGGAATAATATTCAAAAGTTTGATGTTTGCAGTGCAATTTTTACACCTATTGGTTTTAGACTCGGTTTCTATACTCTCTTTTGCCGTGTCGGTTTTCGCCATAATAGGCACAATAGACTCAAATGTAAAATTTTCATTTGATGTCGCCTTAAACTCGTTTGGAAATTTATAGTATATAGTCGCCGAACAAAGCATTATACTTATACTACATACCAAGGACAGTATTGAAAAACCTTTAAAAAATTTTTTTATGTTTATTCGTTTTGATTTCTTATACCTTTTCACAACATCACCTCAACTTCTTTATAAAATTAATCTTCCTCAATATTGCCTATAATATTATGTAAATTAACTTGTACAAAAAATTTGTTGGAAATGCTGTAAAAAAATTATTTTTATATTTACATATAAAAACGCACACCTAAATAAAATTTAGATGTGCGTTTTGCCAATAAAATTAATACAACAAAAAGTACTAATTTAAGCTCAAACCAATATTCTTCTCTTTACAACTATGGTGTTTTTCCTCGAAAACTGTTCATTTAAAAATGCAAGATATGAGCCGGGAGTTACTATGCCGTTCATTTTTATTCCGTTTATGCCGGCGGCTTTTATAATCGTATCGGCAAGCATAACACAATTCGTGCTAACTACAAAATATGTTTTAAATCTACCTTTTTTAAATTTATAAAATTCGGCACCCGTAGCATAATAAAATCCACTCGCATAGTCACTGCAATTGTCTGATTTCGTTTCCTCTGCAGGACATTCCCATCTTATCAAATTTTGATTCATCTCGTTTAAGGTTGCCCTCAAACTTTCCTCTTGTTCTTTAGATAAGTAAATAGAAAAGGCTACTATATGTTCTTTGCTAACCCTTATACAATGATCTATATACCTTTGGGCAGGCATTTTAGCTAATACGCCGTCACAAACAACCCCATTTAATTTATATGTGCTTTCATCATACGTACCATAGGAATATACAACTCCATCAAAGCATATATCGCAATGGCCAAATCCCATAGCAACATTTGGGGAAATATGTATAAATACTTCCAGCTTTGTCTCAATCTCTTCCCCATCAAATTTTTGAGTTTCTATCACCTCTGGGATAGCCTCGTTTGATTCCAATGCCTTGTTTATTTTTTCAACAATTCTCTTTGGTATAAATGCAGTAAATAATACAGGTGCAGACCAATGTATGTGACGTTTAATATGTTTGCCGTCTATATCCCATTTTAAAATTTCTCTTATAAAATCAGCAAATGTTGCGGCGCCGTGAATTATTAAGTATACCCCAATTAGTATTGCAAGGATACCTACATTTCCCACAGGATTAAATAAAAATAGTATTGCAAAAGTAAGTGAAACTAAGCAGTCAAAGGCGGATCTCCAAAAACCATCATCATGATTTTTATGGAGTTGTATGCAAAGAACCATCCTCCAAAAGAAATTGATAAATGCCCAAATCCCAGCAAAAAACGCAAGAGAATAACCTAAAAGTTCCCTTTCAAAGAGCATAAGTGCCCCGGCACTCAGTAAAAGTATACCTCCCACTAAAGATGGCCAACTTGCATTACCCTTTGCAAATATAGCGGACCCAGTCATCAAAGCACCCACCAATAGAATTATAACTTCACAAATAAATACCAGTATTTCCAATCCTATATTTGAAAAACATATAAATAAAATGCCAACCACTATATATATTAACGAATTAATAAGCATTGATATGGGGTTTATCAATTTTAATTTCATGGTATACTCCTTATCAATCTTTATTTTCAAAACCTCTGCCTACAATCTCGCCCATAGCACCTACAATAATAAAGGCATTAGGATCTATTGAATGTATTATGTCATAGGTTTTATATACTTGGTGCCTATCGACAGCGCACATAAGCATTTCTCCATCTTTATTACTATAAACTCCCCTTGACTTTATAGCAGTAACTCCACGGCCTATGTCACTCATAATCTTTTTTGCAATTTCCTCATGTTTATCTGAAATTATAAACATTGTTTTGCCCACACCTCTATTGATGCCATATAGAACATTATCAATTATTTTTGTCGATACAAATATAAAAATAACGGCATACATTGGGCTTTCAAGGTTTTTATAAATAAGCGCCGACGTTAAGACTATCACAAGATTTATCATCAGTATTAAATTTCCTATCGACATAGATCTTATGTAGCGCGATGTAAGAGATGCTATTAGATCTGTCCCGCCCGTAGTGCCTCCTCTTGCAAAAACAAGCCCTAAGCCTATACCGCACAAGGCTCCGCCAAACAAACACGCAAGTAAAAGATCTCCCTTATATTGCGGCAAAAAGGGTTTAGTAATATCGACAGCAGCGGAAGACATTACAGTCGCAACCATAGTTTTAGCAATTGAAGCATATCCTGTCTCTACTATCCCCCATATAAAAAGAGGAATGTTAAGAATTATGGTCATAATTCCAATAGGTAAACCAAACAAGTAGTTTATCATAGTTGAAACACCCGTTAAACCTGAAGGAACTATATTATTAGGTGATAAAAATACATTTATAGAAACGGCAAATATAAAACTTCCTATTAAAAAAAAGATAATGTCCACTATTAATTTATTAATATTTTTTGTTTTGTATGCCAATTCAATTACCCCCATATTCAACTTTCTAAGTAGCATTTTATACAAAGATTAAATATTTGGTTTAGTCTTTTACAATCTCCTTTTAAATATACATAACCGAAAAGTGCTTCAAGGCCCGTTGCCTTATGATATTCGGCCACGCTCGAGCTTTTAGGTACACTCGAAACCTTAGCGTTTCTTCCTCTTTTAAATACTGCTATTTCTTCCTCTGTAAGGTCTTCGAGTATATAATCTATCGCTTTTGCTTGGGACTTGGCACATACGTAAGAAACCTTAAGATTATTGAGAACCCCAACATTTGACTTATTGTTTGAAACTAAGTACTCTCTTACCAAAATATCAAAAACTCCATCTCCCAAAAAAGCCAAAGTAAGGGGACTTATTTCTTTTAAATTGTATTCATGGTCTTTTGATATATTCAAAGCTTATCCCTCTAATCTACAAAATCAAATTCCATATCGTAGATACTTACAGTATCTCCTTCTTTAGCTCCTGCTTTTCTAAGCTCGTCCATAACTCCTGAGCTTAAAATCACATTTTGGAAATAATTCAAAGAATCATATTCATCAAGGTCAATGTTGCTCAATAGCTTAAACAACCACTTAGCCTCCACAAAATAAACTCCATCTTGTTTTGTAATCTTGACTGACCTGTCGTTACCCTTATTAATTTCCTCAATAGGAGCGGGTTCGGCCTCATAGCGAATGACAGGAGGAAGTTTACTTAACATTTCTTGAGTTCTCTTTAAAAGAGGGTCCACATCATACCTTATAGCTGCCATAATTGGGAAAAATTCGTATCCTTTTTCCTCTACAAACTTTTTAAATTCTTCAATTTGCTCCTCTGTCGCAAGGTCGCACTTATTTCCTGCTACAATCATAGGTCTTTTAGAAAGTTCAGGATTAAACTTTTCAAGCTCCTTGTTTATTGTTATAAAGTCTTCCTTGGGGTCCCTTCCTTCACTTGCAGAAACATCTACGATGTGTATAAGCATTCTACACCTTTCAATATGCCTTAGGAATTGATGACCAAGACCTACTCCTTCGCCGGCACCCTCGATAAGTCCCGGGATATCCGCCATAACAAAAGACGAACCTTCCTCCATTCTTACGACTCCCAAAACAGGGGTAATCGTAGTAAAATGATAATTTGCAATAACGGGCTTTGCTTGGCTCACAACTGAAACTAATGTTGATTTTCCAACGTTAGGATATCCAACAAGTCCAACATCTGCCAATAGTTTAAGTTCAAGCTTTACTTCCATTTCCTCGCCCGGATTGCCGGGTTTTGAAAATCTTGGAGTTTGACGGGTAGAAGTAGCAAAATGAGTATTACCCCAGCCGCCTTTGCCGCCTTTGGCAACAACTACAGGCTCATTTGATGAAATATCCGCTATAATTCTATCGGTTTCCGCATCCTTAATTATAGTGCCTTTTGGAACCTTTATAATAAGATTTTCTGCACTTTTTCCATAACAACGGCCTGCCTTTCCCCTTTCGCCGTCCTTTGCTACATATTTTCTTTTGTATCTAAAGTCCGCCAAAGTTGATAAGTTATTATCCGCAACAAAGACTATATCTCCGCCTTTGCCGCCGTCACCACCGTCCGGTCCGCCCGAAGCAACATATTTTTCTCTATGAAATGATACTGCCCCATTGCCGCCATCACCGGCTTTAATTTTTATTTTTACAATATCTACAAACATAATAAACCTCTTTAAGTTTTTTTCATTATCCTTATTTTGTGCAATATAATCCATATTATATAAAAAACCTGAGGCTACAAACTATGCCACAGGTTTTTTTAATTGACTTAAATTATTATTGCTCTACGCTATAAACGCAAACACGTTTACGATCTTTGCCCATACGCTCAAATTTAACTTTTCCGTCTATAAGAGCGAATAGTGTATCATCTGAACCACGGCCTACATTTTCGCCCGGATGGATGTGTGTTCCTCTTTGTTTAACAAGAATATTTCCTGCTAAAACAAATTGGCCGTCTGCACGTTTAACACCCAAACGTTTTGATTCAGAATCTCGTCCGTTTTTAGTAGAACCCATTCCTTTTTTATGAGCAAATAATTGAAGATTTATCTTAAGCATTTATCTACACCTCCGTATAATTCACTTTAATGTTTTCAGGATACTGCTCTTCAAGCGAAATTAAGTGAAGCTTGAAGCCCTCTAAAATATCCTTACACCTAAATATGTCATTAGAATTGATATTAACGCTCATCATTCCGTCATCTAAAGATATAGAGGCATCAGCCTTAATGATATCAGTAATCGTATTCGACACCATGTATGCCGCAGAGGAAACTGCCGCACAAACAATATCACTGCCGCTTTCTGCAAACATGGAATGACCTTTTATTAAATATCCTGTTAAGTAACCGTTTTTCGTTACCAAAAAACTAATTTTGATCATAATTAAGCTTGAATATTTTCAATTTGGATCTTTGTATATGGTTGCCTGTGACCCATTTTACGCTTACATCCCTTTTTAGGTTTATAAGTAAAGACAGTAATTTTCTTACCCTTACCGTTTTTCAAAACCTTACCGGAAACTTTAGCTGAATCTACATATGGTGTTCCAACTTTAAGACCATTTTCACCGCCGACTGCAATAACTTTAAAATCTACGGTTTCTTCTTCATTAGCTGCAAGTTTTTCTACAAATATAACGTCGCCATTTTCGACTTTATATTGCTTGCCGCCTGTTTCAATAACTGCATACATTAATCTAGGTACCTACCTTTTCATAAAACTCGCTACTATAAGGTGCGAAAAATTTCGACTTAAACCCATAATATGCGGTTATATAATTGTAACACAATACTTAAAACTTGTCAATATTTTATTCCAAGTCTTTAAGCTCTTCAATTACTTTTTTATCTATTTTTATTTTTGCATCTTTTATAGTTTTGACTTCTTTTACCTTGAATTTGGCGGGTGCCGCATCAGGGGATTTATCAAGTTTTACAACAAGTGTTTCCGTCAAAAGATTTTGGTCTACGACCACACCCTTTCCCGAAGGTGTATTAACCAAAGCTCCAACTTTAGGTGTCCTTTTTAGAATGTCAGTATATGCCTCTTGCTCATACTTTAGGCAGCATAGAAGCCTCCCGCAGGAACCTGAAATCTTAGTAGGACTTAACGAAAGCCCTTGTTCCTTAGCCATTTTTATCGATACAGGTTGGAAATCACTAAGAAATGTAGAGCAACAAAATTGCCTTCCACATATCCCAATGCCGCCAAGTATTCTTGCTTCATCACGTATTCCAACCTGCCTAAGCTCAATCCTTGTCCTAAAATTAGCTGCCAAATCCTTTACAAGATTTCTAAAATCTACTCTCCCGTCGGCTGTAAAATAAAAAAGCAATTTACTTTTATCAAAAGTATATACCACATCAATAATTTTCATATCTAAGTTATGGTGCTTTGCCTTTTTTTCACAAATTAAAAGAGCTTCTTTCTCTTTTTTGTGGAGCTCTTTAAGTTTTGCAAGATCGTCATTTGTAGCCTTTCTAATAATTTTTTTAGGTTCGGACTCTAAATCCTTTCCATCTATAGGTTTTGGTTCAACCGCAACCTCGCCGCATTCAACGCCGCGAATAGTTTCTGCAATTACTTTATCTCCTAATTTAAGAGGTAGTGAATCAGAGTCGAAATAATATATTTTTCCAACTTCTCTAAATCTAACTCCAACAATATTCGCCATTGCTATCTCCTTTATTTATAAACTAAATGACCTATACAAGCTAACACACATATCAGTTATAATCAAATTTATATTAGCATTTTGCTTTAATCTCTTTTGATATAACCTGCTTTCTTCTACCAAGTAAACAAGAGCCTTTTTTGTAAAAGATTCTGAAAGCCTATAAAGAAAGTCACTGCTTTTATCAAATTCATATTTTGCTCCAAATGAATACATCAAAGATCTATGAAAAAGTGTTTCAAGACTTTTAGTCGTTTCAAAAAGTAGGTCTCTATTCTTTGAAAAAACCGAAAGTGAAACTAAAAGATCCGCCTCATTTTTTTTGATGAGCGCTTCTATTATATCATAAGCTTGTTGATTTTCATACTTTAAATCATTTCCATAACTCAAAGAATAACATTGGCACCGGGATTTTATCGTATCTATAAGTGATGAACACGATATACAAGTCAAAATAAAAATAACATTTGAAGGTGGTTCCTCTAGAACCTTAAGAAAAGCATTAGAAGACGATTTAGACATATTATCGCAATTTTTTAATACATAAACTTTAGCACAAGCTTCATTAGGCTTTATATATGCGTCTTTTCGAATATCTCTTATCGTTTCGACAGGCAAAGATTTAGAAACAGACTCAGGTTTATATTCCTTTATATCAGGATGAATGCCTTTTTCGACTTTTTGACAATCCAAGCAGCAGCGGCATGCCTCATTTGTTTTATTAGAGCACAATGCGTATTTTGATATTTCTTTAATTACTAAATCTAAAAGCTCCTCCTCGCCACATTCTAAAATTATAGCATGGGAAAGTGGTTTTCCTAAAAAGCAAGATTTAAAAAAACTTTTAGCCCTATCTCTTAAAACATTGTCCTTGTTAACCATATAGCTTATAGCTTTTCATATTGCTCAACGTCTAATACAAAAACAGTTGCTCCTCCAACTGTAACCTCAACCGGAAATGAAGTGTACATTCCAACATCCATAGAAGTTGTATTAGGCACAAGCTGGCTTCTCTTGCTGCTGTATGCCTTAATTATATCAATAACTCTGTTTACCTTATTGTTTTCTGTTCCAACAATAAAAGTAGTATTTCCTGCCTTTAAAAACCCACCTGTAGTTGAAAGTTTAGTTACATGGAAGCCCTCCCTTGTTAACGCTGAGGACACCATTGAGCTGTCATCATTACCTACTATAGCCATTACGAGTTTCATACCTATCTCTCCTTTTATGTAAGTGATATTATCACTTTATTTTACCACGTAAATAAATGAAATTCCATAGTTTCTTAAAAATGATATTACACTATTTGTTATTTCCTCCCCTGGCATAACAACGGGTATACCTGGTGGACAAGGTGCTACACATTCCGCCGCAATCCGTCCATTTGATTTTTCAACATTTATCCTTTCTTTAGTTGAAAATATCGCATCCCTTGGGCTCATTTTAATTATAGGATCCTTAATTTCAAAATTGTCTTTACACGAAATCTCATTATTTTCTCTTGGACAAAGCTTTAATATAGCTTTTTGAAGTCTTTTAAAATCCCTTCTTGTGTTAAACGGTGTGGGTACTAACACAATGTTGTCGCTATCGCAATATTCGGGCTCTATTTTTTCTTTCCTAAAGAAATCTCCCGTATCCTTGCCGTTAAGTCCAAGACTTCTTACATTTAGGCAAATCCTTATAGGGTCAGTAACGCCGTTTGGAAAAGTAATGCCTTGCCCTAAGGCTATACCTTTTATTTTATCAACTTCGAGTTTAAGTTTTGCAAATTTAGTCTTGGCGTGTCTTGAGCACCACTTGTTTGATAAATCCAATGAAGCCATTATAGGATAAGACGGACTTGTTGAACCAAAAACAGCCATCGCTGATTTCGCCTCATCTATATACTTTTCATTGCAAATATTAAGATAAGCCCCACCTGTCAATACCGGCAATGTCTTATGCGCAGAAAAGGCCACCATATCGGCACCTAAAGATATAGGGTCAAGATTTTTATCGATAAATGGCAAGTGCGAACCGTGTGCACTGTCAACCAAAAGGGGTATATTATGTAGTTTACATACCCTAGAAATGGATTTTATATCGGATATTACCCCGTAATAGTCAGGACTTGTAATGTAAACCGCAGATGCATCGGGATTTTCAACAATTGCTTTTTCAATATCCTCGGAATATACCCTCCCAGGGTAACTTTCGCCTGCATCCTTTCTTGGATACACCCAAATAGGTGTAATATCCAAAAGCGCTAATGTATTGATTGCACTTTTATGTATAAGCCTGCTTATTATAATTTTCTTATTTTTATCAGTGCAGAGCTTGAGCATGGTTTGAATGCACAAAGTGCACCCGCCCGCACTAATTAATGTTCTTTTTGCCGAAAATAATTTTGCGGCATTCTTCTCTGATTTTAAAATAGCTCCATCGGCCTCAAAAAGGCTATCCGTATCCGGAGTTTCTGTATAATCCAATTTAAATAAATTGTTAAGTCCCGCTCTTCTACTATTTTTATGACCCGGCACATGAAATGATGATCTATTTTTACGTTTATGTATCTTTAAAGCTTTATATAATGGCGAATTAATAATAAAAAACATCTCCATAAATCTATAAAATTCTAATTAAATAATTGCTATTTATGATATTTACCGTCACTTAAAATTTGAAAGGCTCTATATACCTGCTCCAACACGATTACACGTGCCATTTGATGGGGAAAAGTCATCCTTGATATAGACAATTTAAAATCCGACCTTTCCTTCACATCACCTGAAAGTCCCCAAGAGCCACCTATTATAATGGCAATACTGCTTTTCCCATTAAGAGGTATTTCCTCTATTTTCTTAGCAAATTGCTCTGAAGAAAGCTCCTTCCCCTCAATACACATTGATATAACATAAGAGTTATTTGGTATTTTAGAAAGTATCCTCTTCCCCTCAGTACAAATCGCCTCTTTAATCTCGAAATCACTTGGGTTTGCACTAACCTTCTTTTCATCTATTTCGACTGTTGTACATTTGCAAAAAGCCTTTAGCCTTTTTAGATACTCCAAAACTGCCAAAGACCAATACTTTTCCTTGAGTTTTCCAACGCATATAATCGAAATGTTAAGCATAAACCATTAACCTCTATCTTTTCTAAATATGTAACAACAGTATATATACAGCAGTAATGTAATAAATACAATAAATATATCAAACATAAATACGTCTTGTCCAAGTACTGCTATTCGATTTCTAAATATAGACGTAAATATAATCAATATAACATCTGAGATTACAGATGCGGCGGCAAGTGGTTTTGCAACCCTTTTATCGAATATCAAGAATATTGGTGATAAAAACCCACAAACCAAATTTCCCAACCAAAATATCAAAAAGTAAACAGGATATCCCGTGAAATAATCATAGACAGCGCTGCCATAATTATGAGAAGAATAGTATTGCGGATTATGAGAAAGCATCATAAAAAAATCATATATTCCCATCGAATACATAAACAGCATAAACAGCGATACAATTACTATAAACCATCTTTTCTTTAACATTATCTCACCATCCTAAATCCTAAATATGAATTGGCCTACTAAAATATAATAGATTTACCGCCAATATTCTCTTTAGGTGCAACATAAAGCTTAAAGTCTACATCTTCTTTAAGTCCTGCTTGTGTAAGATAAGACTTTGAAGTCTCATATGCAAGCTCGGGGACATTATTTTCTGAACTTAAATGAGCCAATACAAATCTTGTAGTCCCAGTCTTTGCTAAACTCGGCAATTCCTTAGCGCAGGCCTCGTTGGAAAGATGACCTATATTGGAAAGAATTCTTCTTTTTAGATTATATGGATATGCCCCGTTTTGAAGCATTCGCACGTCGTGATTCGATTCAATCACAAGTAAGTCACTTCCTTCAATGGACTTTCTAACTGTGTCTGATATGTATCCTATATCCGTCGCTATAACTATTTTACGTTTATCAGGAGTTCTGACAATATATCCAACACTTTCTACACTATCGTGTGATGTTCTAAAGGGAATCACTTCTATGCCGTCTATTTTAATCCCCCTACTGTCAATTATCCCATAAGGGAACTTCCCATTAAGTATATTCATCCTCATTAACTCGTTAAGCGTGCCGTTTGAAGCATATACCTTTATGTTGTATCTTGAAGCCAACACCCTTATCCCTTGAATATGGTCTGTATGCTCATGAGTAATAAATATAGCCCTTATTGTATTAACATCTAAATCATTGCTCATTAATGCATTTTCAAGCTGTTTTGCGCTTCGTCCTGCATCAATAAGTATCGCACAATCTCCACAACCTATATAAAAACTGTTTCCTTTACTCCCACTAAATAAAGTACAAAATCTCGCCAAACAATCTCACCCTTAAACAAAAATAGACTATTATAACCTAAATTAAGGTCGCAGCAAACAGCTGCGACCTCCTGTCGCTTAAAAATATATCTTATGAACCCAAATACACTATAAAGCCTTAGCTATTACAGTTTCTTCCGGGAAATTTACCTTTTTAATATTAGCCCCAAGATTTACAAGCTTATCTACTACATTTTCATATCCTCGTTCGATATGTTGTATATTTTCTATAGTTGTCTCTCCTCTTGCAGCAAGACCTGCTATTATCATAGCAGCACCTGCTCTTAGGTCAGTCGCGCGCACGGGAGCCCCAACTAATTCGTCGACTCCCTCAACGACGGCAATTTTCCCATCGACTGAAATCTCTGCACCCATCCTACAAAGTTCATCTATATATCTAAATCTATTGTCCCAAACGCCCTCGTTGACAATACTCGTGCCCTTTGCAAGGGTAAGCAAAGTTGTCATTTGAGGCTGCATATCAGTTGGGAAGCCTGGATGCGGCATAGTCTTAACATTACATTTATTTAGTACACCATTATATATAACACGTACTGCCTCATCATATTCAATAACAGTAAGACCCATTTCCTCAAGCTTTGCAGTAATTGACTCCAAATGCTTAGGGATAACGTTTTTTACCAAAACATCGCCCTTAGTTGCTGCTGCAGCTACCATATAAGTTCCTGCTTCTATTTGATCCGGGATAATAGAGTAAGTAGTCCCGGATAAATGCTCAACTCCACGAATTTTTATAACATCAGTTCCGGCTCCACGTACGTCTGCACCCATCGTATTTAAGAAGTTTGCAAGGTCAACTATATGAGGCTCTTTTGCCGCATTTTCAATAATTGTCATACCTTTTGCCTTTACAGCAGCCAACATTATATTAACAGTCGCACCGACAGACACGACATCCATATAAACGGTATTTCCCACAAGTCCGTTAGAATCAACTGAAACCATACCGCCTTCTACTTTGTAAGTAGCACCTAATGCTACAAATCCCTTTAGATGCTGGTCTATAGGTCTTACCCCAAAATCGCATCCTCCGGGCAAAGATACAACTGCTTTAGAAAATCTTCCAAGCAATGCCCCCAAAAGATAACATGAAGCTCTCATATGGCGAACCATATCATAAGAAGCTATGTGCGAATGTATATTTCTAGGATCAATCTCCAAAGTTGTCTTATTAACCATCTTAACATTAGCGCCCATTTCAGTTAAAATCCTTGCTATAACTGAAACATCGTTTATATTGGGAATGTTCTCAATCCTGCATACACCGTCTGAAAGTATTACAGCCGGAATAATAGCCACCGCAGCGTTTTTCGCACCGCTTATCGAAACTTCACCTACTAATTTATTACCACCCGTTATGATAAACTTATCCAACGCGGTCAACTCCCATTTTAAAATATTTATATATTCAATAGAAAAGAATATTCTATGTAAAAATCAAAAACAATAAATGCTTATATAATGAAATACTTTTACTAAATAATGATACTGCAGTTTCTTTTAAAAGTCAATAATTACACCCCTATAATTTTTAACTTTTCTAATAAGTAAATTTCATATAAAATTAATTCATGTCTTGTCATCTCAGTTATTATTTTAGGCCTTAAAAAATTAAATATTCAATGAAAAATTTTAAAATAAAATTATCTAAATCGGGGCAACACTCTCATAGCATGCGACAGATTGCAAGCAGTGCAAAGAGCGCGTTATAGCTCCTCGGGGTTTCGTTGAGGGGATTATATTTACCCCACTGAAATCTTGGATGAAACTCACCGCCTTAAGACGCGGGCACATCTGCACTTTGATTATAAAATAAAGAAAGTGGCCAAAACTAAAATCAAAGTAAACGGCCACTTTCCCGTATTTATTCTCCAAAGAATTTATCATGAATTGCTAATACTGCATTGTCGGCATCTTTTCCGTCTATTAAAACGGACACCTTTATCTCGCTTGTAGAGATCATTTGAATATTGATCTGCTGCTCATATAAAGCTTGAAACATTTGTGCCGCAACGCCATGATGTGTTTCCATTCCTGCCCCAACTATTGAAACCTTTGCAACATTTTCATCATAAACTATTTTTGTATATTCAACATGAGCTATTTCCTCATCCAAAATCGCCAATGTTTCTTTAAGCTGATCCTTCATTACGGTAAATGTTATATCTTTTGTACCGTCTCTTCCAACGGATTGAAGAATAATATCTACCAATATTTCCTTAGAAGCTAACTTAGAAAAAAGTTTAAAGGCAAACCCCGGTTTATCCGGTACACCTATGACAGAGATTCTCGCTACATTAACGTCTTTAGCGACGCCGCTTACTAACATTTTTTCCAATTTTGCTGCCTCCTTAACTATAGTTCCTTCGACATTTTTTAGACTGGATCTAACCTCCAGCTCAACGCTATATTTTTTCGCCATTTCGACTGAACGATTATTCAAAACCTGCGCCCCAAGGCTTGCAAGCTCAAGCATTTCATCGTAAGATATTTCTTTAAGTTTTTTTGCATTTTTTACAAGACGGGGATCCGCAGTATAAACGCCCTCAACATCCGTATATATTTGGCACAAATCGGCATTTAAAACTGACGCAAGCGCAACGGCACTGGTATCTGATCCACCTCTTCCAAACGTTGTTATATCATCATATTTGTTTATGCCTTGAAAACCTGCAACTATTACTATATTTTTTTTATCTATTTCTTTTTTTAATCTATCCGTATTTATTCGTGAGATTCTTGCAGCCCCATAGGAAGAATTAGTCACAAACCCTGCCTGCCATCCAAGCAATGATACGACAGGATAACCTAACTTTTCAATCGCCATCGCAAGCAAAGATATCGAAACCTGCTCGCCGGCCGAAAGAAGCATATCCATCTCTCTTTTAGAGGGATCCTCATTTATCTCTTTTGCTTTGTTTATAAGATCATCTGTCGTATCCCCTTGAGCGGAAACTACAACAACTACATCATTATCCTCTTCATAAGCTTTAGTGATAGTCCTTGCAACATTAAAAATCCTTTCAGCATTTGCAACTGAAGTACCACCAAATTTCTGAACTATAAGACCCATACTCGATCTTCCTTCTTCCTTTCATGAAATTGTAAAACTAATATATAATCCTGGCTCCGTTATAGTCTACATCTAAAACCTCTAACTTCCAATTTCTTATATTTTTGTTTTCCATTTCTTTTAAAATATTCTCTTTAAAATTTTCTGCATTTTTCTTATCAATTATTGATGCTATTGTAGGTCCTGCACCGCTTATATATGTCCCATAAGAGCCCAATTCATAGGCTATATTAAATATATCCTTTGCCCCATCTATCAATCCTAATCTATAAGGTTGGTGTATCCTATCCTCGACTGAAACCTTTAGATTTTCAAATTTTGCAGAAAACAATGATGCAATCGTCAAGGCTGATCTTGATATATTGAATACTGCATCCTCTCTTGAATAGTATTGCTTTAAGACATTTCTTGCTCTTGATGTCTTAAGTTCAAACGGCGGGATGAGCAAAGCAAAACACAACCTACTTGATATAGGAATACTTACACCATAAACTTTTTTGTCTTTTATTGCCGAAACCGTAAGTCCACCTAAAGTCGCAGCAACCACATTGTCAGGATGCCCCTCAAGCTTAACGGCAATATTTAAAAGTTCATCTTTACTTAAAGGATTACCTAAAATTTTATTTGCGCCAACAAGTCCGGCTACAATACATGCAGAACTGCTTCCCATACCTCTTGCCATTGGGATTACATTCTCCTGCTTAATCTTGAGACCCTTAAAATCCTTGCCGCACAATTCATATACCCGCTTTGCAGAAGCAAATACTAAATTCTTAGAATCCATGGGTATAAAAACATTATCATTTGATGAAATGTCTATTCCATCATATTCCTCAATGTAAACATTGTTGTACATTTTTAGTGCAATACCTAAACTGTCAAAGCCTGAACCTATATTAGCAGTTGTCGCCGGAACTTGTATCTTAATCATTAACTAATCCCCCTTATAAATCTGCAACTCTTATTTTTGACAAAACCTTTATATTTTCATTTTCTATTTCATTTATGATTCTATTTATGTCCCTTATCTTCATTATTGGTGTAATAATAGCTATATTATTATCCTTTGTCGATTTATAAAATTTTTGTATATCACTAAACTTCTCGTCTATAATACTTTCGCTATTTCCATTTAAATTAAATCTTATATAAAAAGAAGCCTTTATATCCTCATATAATGCAACGTAGTTTTCGTCACTGTTTTCTTTCCAAAACATTTGCTTTCTAGACTTTAGATGTTTAACGCAGTCGATAATATCAGCAACCACAGCACTTGCAGTAGGCAGTTTTCCTGCCCCTTTTCCATAAAAAACTATGTCACCCGTAGCATCACCTTTTACGAGGATGCCATTAAATACATCATCTACGCTTGAAAGTTGACTCTCATTGCTTACCAGCATTGGTTCAACTGATATTTCAACTTTGCCGTCACTATTTTTACGGGCTTCACCTATTAGTTTAATTACTCCGCCCAAAATCGAGGCATACCTAGCGTCCTCTAATGAAATATTCGCTATACCCTTTGTGTGAACCCACTTGGGGTAGATATGTTTACCATAAGCAAGTGAAGCAAGCACGCATATTTTTCTGCAGGCATCGTCGCCGTTTATATCCGCTGACGGATCCTTCTCCGCATATCCCAACTCTTGGGCCAATAAGAGAGCTTTAGAAAAATCCATATTTTCCTTAATCATCTTTGTTAAAATAAAGTTGGTAGTACCATTTAATATGCCTGCAATCTCGACGACATCATTTGCCGCCAAACATTGGCTTATCGGCCTAATTATAGGTATTCCACCGCCAACGCTTGCCTCAAACAAAAAATTCACATTATTTTTAGAAGCTATGTCTAAAAGTTCGGCACCTTTTTCTGCAACAAGCTCTTTATTGGAAGTAACGACACTTTTACCTTTAAGCAATAAGCGTTTTACATAGTCAAATGCGGGATCTATTCCTCCCATTACCTCTGCTACTATCTTTATCCCATCATCGTTTAATATAGTGTCAAAGTTCTTTGTAAATTTATTACTAAACTCACTTTTTGGGAAATCCTTTTTATCTAAAATATATTTTAGTTCTATAGGTTCATTTACTTTTTTATTTATACTTTCAAGGTGATTTTTAAGCACCTCACAAACCCCGGATCCAACTACGCCATATCCCATTACTGCAACTTTTGCCATTATATCACTTCCCTAATAAAGATTATATAACTAACACTAAAAGTTTAAAACCGAACTTATTGTACTTGAGTTCTTCTTAAAGGACTTTGAGAAGAGCTTGATGGAGTACTCGATGAAGGAGTTGATGATTTCGATGATGAAGACTCACTAGATGATGGTTTTTCATCTGAACTGCTGCTTTGACCTGATTCGCTTGAACTTGCATTAGGCTGGCTGGTTGATGGATTGCTATGAGCTCCATCGCAGACTTCAGGTATATTATTAGGTGCATAATATCCTGTCGCAGTAGATCCGCAAGTACCTGAATTTGCAAGCTTACCCGTGGATTTGCAATATACTTTTGCAGTTACACTTGAGTCGTAATTATAATCTATAACATCTTTTCCCTCTAAATATTTAGACATTATTGATTTCCAAATCTTAATTGCAGACCCTGTATTTTTAATAGTCTTAGGTTCGTCATACCCTGTCCATATTCCTGCTACGGCATATGGGCTTTCACCCACAAACCAACTGTCAAAATCATCAGTTGTGGTACCCGTCTTACCTATAATGTTCCATCCTGAAATGTTTGCTGCTTTTCCTGTACCCTCCGGCCCTATTATAACATTTCTTAAAAGTCTATTCATAATAGTTGCTGTTTTAGAACTTATCGCTTGATTTGGTATGTTATCTCTATTGTCTAAAAGGACATTGCCGTCACGGTCTAATACGTAATAATAAGTATATGGTTTATTATACATTCCGCCATTTCCAAAAATCTGGAATGCAGCTGCCATTTCTCTAACAGTTACACCGACATTTGTCCCCCCTGTCGCCAAAGCCGCAAGGTTTTGATCATATTTAGCATCAAGACTTGTAAAACGGAGCTTTTCTGTCAAAAAGTCGAAACTTTTTTTAGGAGTGAGCGCTGCCAAGACCTGCGCTGCAGGAGCATTTGCGGATTTTTCCAATGCCCACTGCAAAGTAACACTTCCTCTATATCCTCCATACCAGTTAACCGGCCAATCTTGATAATTTCCCTTACCGTCGATATCTATATTTTTAAGCGGTCTATCAGGCACCAAAGAGGAATAATTATACATTCCCAAATCTATTGCGGGAGCATATACTGCAATAGGTTTAATAATGGAACCGGGCTGCCTTCTTGCTCTATTTGCCTTATCGTACCATAAGTTCCCGGTCTTTTCTTCACGGCAGCCGAGCGTTGCCAATATCCTGCCGTCAAAGTCCATCATTAAATAACCCAATTCAAGATTTTGATCCTGCGGCATTATACTATCGTCCCTAATAGTGGATTCTGCAGCCTCTTGAGCCTTCGGATCCATAGCACAATAAATTTTTAAACCTTGAGATAAAATTACCTCTTCCGCTGCGGTCTTTCCAATATCAAGCTCACGGCTTATATCGTCGACAAGGTCATTGTACATTGCTTCTATGTACCAGTTTCTTGTAGGAATTTCTATTTGTTCGTCTTCATCATCCTCCTTATAACCTATAAACTGCATATTTGAGGACTCTTCCATAGCCTGTTGATACTCGTCCTGACTTATTTTATCTTGGCCATACATTTCACGTATTACTGTCTCACGACGTACTTTATTGTTTTCGGGATAAACTAAAGGATTATATGCCGAGGGGTTTTGGGTTATACCCGCAATTGCAGCACATTGAGCTATAGAACAATCCTTAATATCCTTGCCAAAATATAAATTAGATGCAGCTTGTACTCCCCTACATCCACTTCCAAAATTAACTACATTAAGGTAGGCCTCTAAAATTTCATCTTTAGAATACTTCTTTTCAAAGTTAATGGCTCTAAAAATTTCTTTTATCTTTCTTGTAATGCTTATTTCATTTTCCTCGGTAAGGTTTTTTATAAGCTGCTGTGTCAAAGTTGATCCGCCATAGCTTCCTGAACGTTTGAGCAGACTCAATACGGCGCCGGATGTCCTAACCCAGTCGACGCCCTTATGCTCCATGAACCTTTTATCCTCAATAGCTATAACAGCATCTTTCATTGCTTCCGGAATATTATCAAAATCAACCCAAATACGGTTTTCCTCGTCATATAGGCTTTGATACTCTTGAGGATTGCCATTTTCATCATTTACGTAAACAACGCTTGTAAGCTTAACTTTTGATGCTCTTAAATCGTAATCCAATCTATCGTTGACAAGCCCTAACATATAAATTGTAATGGAGCTTACAGAAATAATAGAAACTATAAGTACTATCACCAACAATGTTTTTAACACATTCCATATAGACTTAAAAACTGATGACGCTATTTCCTTAGATCTTTTTCGTTTATCAATACAGCCATTATATTGATGGAAATCCGGCATACTCCCGGTATCCCTATATTTATTAATGTCCGTCTTTCTCATCTAAGACATTTCCTCCCTAAATAAAAAGCTAAATATACAGGAGATATTATATCATATTTAAAAGCTCAATTACAAATAAAGCTTTTATCAAAGTATAATACATGATAACTTTGTAAAAAATAGGTATTAGATATAATTTAAAGATTCATTACGAGGTGCTTTATGAAAAAACTTATTATAATAAGCAGTTGTATAGTTGTATTATGCTTAATCGTATCGTTCGGTGTATTGCCTTCTATAAAAAACAGTTCTAATGAAAGTAATGTCCAAGAAAATAATACATCTTCTTCCGTAAACCTTACCTATATTGTTAAAAGCTTTAACGGGAATATCGCTGTTTTCGACGGAGTACACGAAACGCCTTTTAGAATTACCGATGTACCTATCAACAGCCTACCCTATACCGACCAAGAAATTCTAAAAAAAGGTATCGCAGTCGGCTCAAAAACTGAGCTTACCAAAATTTTAGAGGATTACTGCAGTTAGTAATCCCAAGCTAATTTTTCATTTTTATGTACCAAACCCTCCTTTATCACAAACTAAATATTTCTTGACACCGTATATATAAAAGTAATAGAATAATATAGTGTTATTGTGCTATAAATTAATGCTATTGGTAGTGCATTAACACTTTTAGAATTAATGTTTTGTAATTGTAATTTTTATATGTAATAAAAGCAAATAAACATTTTTCTTTAATAATTTTTTACGATTAATTAAAGTATTTATTTAATTACATTTAAGGAGGTGTCCAATTCAATTGGAAATATGGTTAGCAGTGCTGCTAATAATATTATTCGCAGCTATATCTTCTATAGTAAGTTTCTATTTAGGAATCGCACATAGAAAAAACAAAGCCGAAATGGCTATAGGCTCTGCAGAACAGGAAGCTAACAGGATTTTAACTGAGGCCATCAATTCAGCCGAAACAAAAAAGAAAGAGGCTATAATTGAAGGAAAAGATGAAATTCATAAATTTAGGATTGAAACTGAAAAGGAACTTTCCGAGCGAAGAAAAGATTTGCAGCGTCAAGAAAGAAGATTCATCCAAAAAGAGGAATCCTTGGACCGTAAACTTGAGCATACGGAAAAAAAGGATGAGCAGCTTACCTCTAAGCTTAAAGAAGCAGAACTTAAATTTAAAGAAGCCCAAAAGCTTAAAGATCGTCAATTTGAAACTCTTGAGCAAATATCAAGTCTTAGCAAGGAACAAGCAAAACAATTGCTTCTTAACAGCCTTGAAAATGAGCTTGTCCATGAAAAGGCGATTAAAATTATGGACATAGAGTCTCAAACAAAAGAAGAGGCTGACAATAAGGCTCGTGAAATAATCTCCCTTGCAATTCAGCGTTGTGCCGCAGAACACGTTGCCGAAGATACAATATCTGTTGTTTCTCTTCCAAACGATGAGATGAAAGGCCGTATCATTGGCCGTGAGGGAAGAAACATTAGATCAATCGAAACTATGACTGGGGTCGATCTTATAATCGACGATACTCCCGAGGCAATAACTATCTCAAGTTTCGACCCTGTTCGTCGTGAGATTGCAAGAGTTGCCCTTGAAAAACTTATTGCCGATGGACGTATTCATCCTGCTAAGATTGAGGAAATGATCGCAAGAGCAAAATCCGAAGTTGATCTAACAATTAAAAATGCAGGTCAACGTGCCGTTATAACAGCAGGTGTAAATGCAGTTCATCCCGAAATAATAAAACTTCTTGGCCGTCTTCGTTATAGAACAAGTTATGGTCAAAATGTTCTAGACCACTCTATTGAAGTTTCCATTTTATCCGGTATTATCGCATCAGAGTTAGGCCTTGACCCAACAATAGCCAAAAGAGCCGGGCTTCTTCATGACATTGGCAAGGCTTTGGATCATGAAGTCGAAGGGTCTCATATTGAACTTGGAGTAGATATCGCAAAGAAATATAAAGAAAGTGAAATGGTTATCCACGCTATACACGCTCACCACGGAGATGTCGAAGCTAAGACAATTATCGCATGTATCGTACAAGCCGCTGATGCAATATCCGCAGCAAGACCTGGAGCTAGAAGAGAAAACTTAGAAAATTACATAAAGCGTCTTGAAAAGCTTGAAAATGTCGCATCTTCATTTAATGGAGTTGAAAACTGCTTTGCTATCCAAGCAGGCAGGGAAATAAGAATTATGGTAAAACCCGAAGCCGTAAGCGATGACCAAATGGTTCTTTTGGCGCGGGATATTTGCAAAAAAATAGAATCTGAACTTGATTATCCCGGCCAAATTAAGGTCAACATGATAAGAGAAAGCAGAACTATAGAATACGCAAAATAATCAAAAAGGAAGTAGAATAACTCTACTTCCTTTTTATTTATTAAAAGCCTCTTATTTAATTTATAAGATAAATTTTGAGTTCTAAATTAAATATAGACTTTTCAAATATAATTATTTTTGATATGATTAGATTAGTTTAATAAGGGTTTAATTAATAGAAAGGAGATATATCAATATGAAAATACTTGTAATAGGAGATGTCGTAGGAAGTAACGGATGTTCATTTTTGCGTACGGTACTCCCAAAACTTAAAAAGGAACGAAAAGTAGACCTGGTAATTGCAAACGGAGAAAATTCGGATAAGCGCAACGGGATTAGCATAGCATCTAAGGATTTCCTTTTTTCAAGCGGTGTTGACGTAATAACAACAGGTAATCACGCATTTAAGCAAAGGGAAATCTACCCTGTATTTGAAAACTGCGAATACCTAATACGCCCTGCAAATTTTCCAAGTGCTTTAACCCCGGGTAGAGGATATTGTATTTTTGATTTGGGATTTACTCAAGTCTGCGTTATAAATCTAATGGGTACAGTGTATATGGAAAGCTTGGATTCCCCTTTTAACACGATTGACAAAATCCTAGAAAAAACCAAAAATATAAAAATTAAAATTCTGGATTTTCACGCTGAGGCTACATCCGAGAAAAAGGTATTGGGTTATTATCTTGACGGAAAAATTTCCGCTATGTTTGGTACACATACTCATGTCCAGACCTCGGATGAAATCATCCTTCCAAAGGGAACTGGATATATCACGGATGTAGGCATGACGGGCGTTACTAACTCATCTTTAGGCGTAGACTACGAAAGCGTACTTTATAGACTCAAAACTAAGCTTCCCTGCCGATTTGAGCAAGCGCAGGGACCTTGTGAAATGGACTGCATATTGTTTGACATAGACAAATCAACCGGAAAAACTGTAAAATTAGAAAGATTAATAATAAAATAATCCCCACTTTAATACGATTATCTCCTTAAATATACAAATGTCTAATAAAAAACTATTGATTTTCTATCAATTTTATTATATTATTTATCTATACTAAAATTTATTTAAAATATTTGGAGGTTGACAATGGAAGTTCTAAAAGTTTCATCAAAGTCCGCACCAAATTCAGTCGCTGGTGCTATCGCTGCGGTTATTAAAGATCAAGATTGTGTCGAAATTCAAGCTATTGGAGCCGGAGCAACAAACCAAGCATTAAAAGCTATTGCAATTGCCAGAGGATATGTATCTCCATTGGGTCTTGACCTTGTTTGTGTCCCTGCATTTTCTACAGTAGTTTTAAACGGGGAAAGCCGAACAGCTATTAGGCTGATAGTAAAAACACAACAGTGATTTCATACTAAAGTAATATACGGCCTCCAGTATCTTAATACTTGGGGGCTTAATAAATTTGTTCTTAGGAGTTTATATATATGTATGCCAATCAATTAAAGCCGGAAGAAAAGCAACAAACAAATCCCTTCTATATGCCAAATGCTAAGTTAGTTTTGAGAAGCGATCAAAAGGTTAATCTTGCCAATAAAACTCCATATTCTACTACCAAAGAAATGAAAAATACAATCCTAAAACAAAACTATTTTAAAGATGCTCAAGAAAAGTATGAACTTAATTTAGGTAAATATTTATACAATAAAAAGGAATCATACGTAGTTGCAACTATTGCATTAAATGCGCTAAGAAATACTCTTTATGATGCATACCTTCCAAGGTATAGGCACATAGAAGATCATAAGGAAAGAAGATTACAATTTCTTTTAGATACATTTACATGTAATCACCATCCATATAGTTCTGGTCAAATCGGCAGTGATGTAGGTAATGCAGTTAATGCATTATTTTCATCCCATATGCCGAATATTGATGACCCAAATTATTCCACTAACTTTAATGCACCTGCAAATCTTCGAGAAAGAATGACTGCCTTTTTTAATGCATCTTTTTATAATACAAGAAACCTACCGCCATATGAGTCTGCTAATACAGTAAGCCTCAGAAATCTCTTAGCGGCAAAAAATGCCGAAAAAGCAGCGTTATATCAGGGAAAACTCCGAAAAGTTTCGAATTGGGACCTAAGAAAAAGCTATTTCTACTCTAATCAAATAAAAAATCTTCTCTCAGATCCATTTGATTCTCAAACCATACTTAAAGATTCTTGTGATGAGTCTATAGATTACTATAGAGATTATTTAATCACATCCCCTATTGAGGAAAATGATATTCAGTTTACAAGAGAGCAATTTTATCAAGATAGATTAGATGAAGGACTAAAATTAAGCGCTCGCGAAAGGAGATACCAAATGAGATTCCAACGCAATGACCAAATGTCTCCAATTGTAAGCGGCAAAATGTCCCGAAAAATCGTGCCATCTGAAAATAATAATGCCCAGGGCATGATGGACAGCGGATTTCGTTTAGTATCCGGAATTTCATGTACTACGTCGAGGATGCTTTATTCGTTCAATCAAGCTGTAAGCTCAGATTTAGACCTAGCCCTCCAATTTCGTGGGGCCCTAATGGGTTGGATGCTTCCCGAAGAAGACCACTCTTTATATGAAATACTCAAAGGCTCCCACATTGTCGGGGTAAAAGGTAAAGAAGATATGACTGATGCAGAAACCATGGACAGAACAGTATCTCCTCTAACTGAAGATGAATTGAGAAGTAAGGTTTGCGAACATTACAACGGCGAAAACCTATTTCCTTATGAAATCGCGCTACTAAAGACCATAGAAGAAAACCAATTATAATCATATTTAACCTATACTTTACATATAAATAGCCTATCACCTAAATTAGGAGGGCTTATATGTGAAAGGTATAGTTGAAGAAAGAGCTGTAGAGCTTGGAGAATATATAATAAAAAGCAAGGCAACGGTTAGAAAAGCCGCCAAAAAATTTGGTGTTAGCAAAAGCACTGTACATAAAGATGTCTCGGAAAGATTAAAATATGTAGACCCTAAACTCTACAAGGAAGTTAAGACAGTACTTGAAATTAACAAAGCGCAAAGGCATATTAGAGGAGGTATGGCAACAAGGGATAAATACCTCCATAAAAAAGAGGAAAATCTTTCATCAAAATGCTTGCATGATTCTAATAGTAAAAGTGATACATAAGTTCAAAAGCCACGAAAAAACGGGTTGTATCATGCACGCAATTCAAAACTATACTTAATTTAAAAATTTGAACTTTAAAAAAGCAAGTTGATTCCATATTAAAATGGAGCCAACTTGCTTTTTATTTGCATCTAATATTGTACAAAATTAAAGGCTGCAGTAAAAATTAACTGCAGCCTCACTATTATCCTAAAATATATATATTCATAGTTCTTCTTCCAAACTGATAGCATTCACTCAAAGTATCATAGAATAAATCTACCAGCGCAGATCCTGATGATAAAGCTCCACCTGTATCCGCCGCAACCGCATATCCATAAACATATGAGCCATCCGGCGAAGCTATATAAAGCTTTGTGCCGTATGGAATAATATTTGGATTAACTGCAACTTTTCCTCTTTGAGCAATGGCTCCTGTTGAAGTATGTGACCCCGGGGACGCAGTATACGCTGTCGCAGAACCGGTTAATACCGCAGTATACGAGATGGAATTGCCCTTATGGTCTATTAATGTGCCATCCCTATTATCCCTTGAGTATCCACTTGAAAAAGGCTTTGTTGCCTTTGTCTTAATACCAATTACTTTCCTTGCATCTACAGCTTCTTTTATAGTGGTACTGCTTAACTGCTGGGTTTCAACAACATTTCCGTTGACTATCTTTTGTTTAACGGTAACTTCTTTTTCCCCGTCTGTTCCTTCAGTATATTGAGCGTCTCCTTCATAAAGTTCATCCGAGAAAGTTGTTATTGTCCCAAAAGGAATAGTCTCTTTCTTTGTTTCTTCCTTAAATTCTATTCTGTCAACTTTTAACGGCATGTCTTCGTATATTTGCTGTTCCATATCCAGATTTATTATGTCATTTTCATTTAACTCAATACCTAAATACCCAATAGCATCCTCAACAGTACCCTCAGGCACTACAACATTTGCAACCTCGTTTGCGCCGTCAGATAATTTTACATTGTACCTGTGAGTAAGTGATATTTCCATCTCCGGACTAAGCTCTGTAAGAGCATCGGGTTCAGAGATATCCTGCTCTCCAACTCTAAATCCGGAATAAGACAAAGCATCTTTAACTGAGCCTTCGTTGACAACTATGGTTTTTGATATACCCTCAGCCTTGACATAAACTTTGAACGCACGTTTAATGACTATGTTTATATCATCGCCTACGTCTTGCCTTTCGACTATATCATCAGATTTTAATTTTATTCCTACCTGCTCGAGAATCGTATTTGTATCGTTATTGATGGTTACGATAGAGAATGATTTATCTCGATCGCTTATATACACCTTGTGGCTCAACGCCGCAACTGATATTGCAGATGTAAGAGCTATGACTCCCATAATGACAAGAGCAACTAATCTTTTCGCTTGATGATTAATTTTTTTTGAATCAATTTTCATAAGTTTAAGTTTCTCCTTTGGTCCTTTTATTTAGGCAATTGCTTAATAGTATTTAGGCATGCCTAGTGACGAGGTTTTCAGGATCATGTTGCATGCATTTAATTATATTTGCTATTTACGTGAATGTCAAGTGTATTGATAGAGACAATTTTATTAAAAATGCACAAATAATAATTTTTTTACTTAATTACGGACGCGATTAAAGTGAGTTTTTCCTCAAAAAACCTCATTGTTTTTTTAAAACCGTAAACATTAGCTTATTTTCATATGTGCATATTGCAAGAATTTAGAGATTACAAATCCATTACACCAGTTACAACTAGATTTCCTCATTTAAAGCGTATTATTCCATATTATTGTAAAGTTAATAAAATAAGCTAATTTAGGCCAATTTTATTAAATTTTACTCCTATTATATTCTATAATTTTATCTATAAATTTCTGACCGTACTTTTGAAGCTTCACTTCCCCTACACCGTTGATATCTGAAAAATCTCTTAAATTTTCAGGCTTGACAGCTGACATTTCCTCTAAGACTGAATCAGAAAAAACTATGTATGCAGGTACACCCTGCAAGTCGGCAATTTTCCTTCTAAGCTCTTTGAGAATGTTGAACAAATTCTTATCTATATTTAATTCTTTTTTCCTTTTTATTACTGTATTTTCGTAGGATAATCCACACATATCTTCAACAGTAACAGAGTTACAATTGCTGCAATTATTGCACCTATATTTTGGTTTTTCACCAAAATAATCAAGTATAAAATATCTCAAACATCGCTTTGTTGTAGAATAGAACGTCATCATTTTTAGCTTTTCTTCTTCTTTCTCTTTTAACGATACCTTCTCATTTTCATCTAAGTTATCCGCATCGTCTATTCTTGTTTGTATTAAAAATCTAGCCGTTTGCACGTCAGATTTAGAATAGAGCAATATGCAATCTGCATTGCTGCCGTCCCGTCCCGCTCTTCCCGCTTCTTGGTAGTATTGCTCTATGCTCATAGGCATATTGTAGTTTATCACAAACGATACATTCGATTTGTCTATACCCATACCAAAGGCATTAGTCGCAACAATTACTTTTACGTTGTCAAATATAAAGTCGTCTTGATTTTTATTTCTTTCTTCATCGCTCAATCCTGCATGATACCTTTGAGCATTTATGCCCTTTACCTTTAGTGCTTTTGTGACTTCATCAACCTGTTTCCTGGTGGAACAATATATAATTCCACTTTTATCCTTATTCTTGTTTAAATATCTAAATACAAATGCCATCTTATCTATAGGTTTAAACACTGAAAAGAATAAATTTTTCCTATCGAAACCCGTTGTAATCGAAAATGGATTGTCAAGGTTTAACCTTTGTATTATATCTTCCTTTACTTGTTGTGTCGCAGTTGCAGTGAAGGCTGCTAATACAGGTCTATTGTTAAGCTTTTCCAAAAATTGAGGTATTTTTAAATAGCTAGTCCTAAAATCATGGCCCCATTGCGATATACAATGTGCCTCATCAACCGCTATGAAGTCTATTCTGACTTCTTTGGTAAATTCTAAAAAAGAACGTAAGTTAAGACGTTCAGGCGCTACGTATATAATTTTATACATCCCTTTTTTAGCATTGGCAATAGCCTTTGCTTGTTGTCTTTCATTTAAAGAGCTGTTTAAATATGCCGCACGAATCCCCATTTGGTTTAAATCTGCTACTTGGTCCTTCATAAGCGATATAAGAGGTGAGATTACAAGCGTTATCCCTTCAAACGCAATGGCGGGTATTTGATAACATAAAGATTTTCCTGAACCCGTTGGCATAATTGCAACGCAATCATTATGATTCAAAATGTTCTCTATTACCTCTTCCTGCCCTTTTCTAAAGCAGTCATAACCATAAAATGTCTTTAATATTTTTCTTGCCCTATCTTGCATTTTTTCATCTCCCTAATTCAACAATGATTATAGCATATACAATAAAATAAATCATGTATTGTTAACTAAAAATTTCTTAATAAAAATATTACCTTAAAATTTGATTTGATTTAATCCTATTTTTAGTGTATTATAGTATAGGTAATGTCCAAAACGTTTAGGAGTGATTATTGTTGGATAAAATATTTAAATTGGTTTCAGACCGCGTTGAAGAAGCGCTTAATAATAAAGGCTTTAAAAAGAGTAATCAAGAAGAAAAATATCAAACTTTATTTATAGGCGAAAGTTCGGCCTACCTACTTAAATTTAATGAGCAAAATAAGCAATTTGAATTAAAAAGTTGCAGTGTTTCAGACTGTAAGCCTAATAATCAATGGAAAAATATTTCATCATGGTTGTTTGACCCTGAAGAAGGATCTAAAAAGGATGCAGAATATATTGCCGCGGATTTTTGTGAAACATTAACAGGCCCTAAAAAAGCCCCTGCTCAAGTCGCAAAAAAGAAAAAGGATAACGATAATAAAGTCGATATTATTTTCTTTATGAATAGGCTTGCTAACATTTTGCCAGGCCTTAAAGAAGAAATAGATGAGGAAAAGCAATCCTACGACACTTTTAGGATGGTAACATTTACTGAAAACAATGTCATGCCTAAAATAAATATGTTCTTACTTCAAAACAACAACTCTAAACAGTTCAAGAAGTTTTGCAATGTCCTAAGTGACGCCTATAATGTAGGTGATCTAGATGTAAGGTCAACCGTAACTTTCTTGATATTAAACAATATTAAAGATGAAAATCAAATCAAAAAGTTAAAAGAAGAGCTTAGTGATGAATTAAATAAGGCTTGGAAAGCTTCTTATTCAATCAAGGATAAGAAAATAAAACCTGAAAAAGTAAAGAAAAATAAAAAGGGCTTTATTGCAAGTACCCTTGCAAATCAATAATTAAATATCAAAGTATAGGATATGTTTGAAAGGGGGAACAAATTTATATGAAAATTACTTCTAATATAGAAAATGATGTAATTACCATTAGTCTTGAAGGTAGATTGGACACAACCACCTCTCCCGAACTTCAAGATGAATTAGATAAATTACTTACCAAAACTAAATTTAATCTTATTTTAGATTTTAAAAATTTATCATATGTAAGCAGTGCCGGTTTGAGAGTCCTTCTTTCCGCCCAAAAGAAAGCAAATGACTTGGTTGGGAATGTTGTCATTAGAAATGTTAGCGACTCCATTATGGAAGTCTTTGATATGACCGGATTTTCAGACTTCTTAAATATCGAACCGCCTGCACAATCAAAATAATTATTATAATTCAAAATAAAAAAACAAGTGTTAGCCTTAAACTTTCACTTGTTTTTTATTTTTATAATATTGTGATATAAGTCAATCCCACATTAGTTTACTTCTTCAATCTCATATATATACTCACCCAATGTTTTATTTATCTCATCAATTATAGGCTGCATGAGCTTTTGTGCATCCTGCTTATCCTTAGCTGATGCCGTAACTCTAAATGTAAGTCCTTCTTCTTTGGCATACGGCGCGACAGTAGGATTTTCTAAATCCAATAAACCTGCAATCATATCAGCTGCGTGAGCTTCCCCTATTCCCTTTAGCTTAATGTTAGTAGAAATAATGGTCTTATTGGAGATATTGCTTAAATACTCCTTTTTTGCCATATTAAATACATATTCCATCTCTTTTGGTGGACCTGGCAGAAGAACGGCTATTTTTTTGTTTTCTTCTATTATAACCCCTGGAGCTGTCCCAACCGTATTTTGAATAACTATAGAGTCCTTTGGTACATACGCTTGTTTTTTATTGCTTTCACTTATTTTATAATTATCAAAGCGTTTTTCAAAGTAATCTTTTAAGTTATCGTATGCCTCACTATTAAATTCAAGCTCCCTTTTAAAGTATCGAGCTACTATCTCCTTGGTTAGATCATCTTTGGTTGGCCCTAATCCACCGGTCGTTATAACCATATCACATCTCTTAAAGGCTATATCAAGTATTTCAGTAAGCCTTTGTTTATTGTCACCAACTACTGTTTGGTAATGCACATCTATGCCCAATAAAGCAAGTTCCTTTGATAAAAATTGGGCGTTGGTATTTACTATATCGCCCAAAAGCAGTTCGCTTCCAACGCAAATAATTTCAGCGTTCATTTTTTAATACCCCCTTTACCTTTATTTATATATTAATTGATTATTTAAACGATGTAAAGGATTTTAGACTCACTAAATCTTTTTTCTATCTCGTTCCTTAAAAATATTTCTCCCTCTTGCCTTAGCTCTTTTTTATATGCATACTTGCCTCTTCCTCTTGCAGTCATTAAATCCTTACTATATAAATCCTCTATATGTGGAAAGGCATCATGATTTATAGCTCTATGGATAAAACTATAGGTCATAAATATAACCTCTATAAACATCTCACCCTTTGCCTTAGATGAGAGTTTGTCATTCAAAATATCTAAAAGCTCAACGTATAATTTCTTCCAATTATCCACCATTATGACTGGAGCTATTAAAAGCCCTATCTTATATCCCGCATCACAAAGCTTATTAACAGCCTTTATCCTATTTAACAAAGATGATGTACCTATTTCTATATTAGATATTATCTCTTGAGGATTTACACTCATTCTTATTATAGTTTTACCCTTATGATTTAAATTAAGAAGTGGGTCAACCATAGAAAATTTCGTTGGAAACGTGATAAACCCCCTCCCACTTTCCGCAAAACTTTCTATAGTCCATGGAAGATTGGAGGTTATGGTATTTTCTAATATCAAGTCACTGTTGCTCCCTATTTCAAATATAGATGGACTAATGGTTTTCAATGATTTTTTTATTAATTTAAACATCATTTCTTCTCTATTTACAAACACCCTAAGGTATGAACATTTATTATAATTGCAAACTAGATAACAATAAAGACACATTGCCCCGCAGCCTGATGATGTAAACGGCACAAGATAATCCGAGCTCTTATGATTTGGAGTATACTTATGAGTTTTCCTTGTACCTATAATAAGATAAGTTTTTAAGGTTCTAAAATCCTTATTCGAGCTTTTTCTCAAGCTCTCAATGTTATTATGATTATCAATAGGGATTTTTTCAATACCATTATATTTATTTAAAAGATACTTTCCTAGGTAATAATCTTCTATATTTGGTTCATAATAAATTTTACTTATCTTCATATTTCCAACTCCTTTAAGCATATTATTTACAATAATCATAACCTTTATTTATTGTTGTGATAATAACATAAATTACAAGTCAAATTATAATATTAAATTTTAAAGGGTGGTTTCTATATGCTAATGTTCTTTTTAGGTTCCGTAGCAGGATGTATGATGGGTGTAATACTAATGTGCTTTTTCTATGTCTCATCAAGCTGCGATAAAAATTAATTTAAATTTGAAAAGTGTATCCTCAAAAATTCAAGTTTTGTCTTGGTTTTTGAGGATATATCTTTTTATAATCTAACAAAATTATTATGTATTATATGACGGCAAGACTTTTTATGTTATAATTATAATAGAGGTGTAGTTAATTATGAGTTTTTCAATTAATTTAGGTGACTGGAGCTCAGTTTTTGCCGTACCAACAAGCGTTGTGGACAAGCATATAAAACTTGCCGGCGCTGCCCAACTTAAAGTACTACTATGGGTACTTAGAAATGCAGGAACTGATTTTACAATAGATGATATGTCGAAAGCTCTTTCTATGCATCCTATGGATGCGAAAGACGCAATGCAATATTGGATAGAGACAGGGTTAATATCTAAAAAAGATGATGCATTCTATCCAAGCAAGATAGAAAATAAAGAACAACATCAAAATGAACCTAATAGCACTCAAACTAATAAAGAGGCAGAAAAAAAGGAAGCTATAAAGCCTCCTGCAGTCATAAGGCCACTAAAACCTGACCCTGCCTTTGTGTCAAAAAGAATTTCTGAAAATTCTGACCTCGCATCACTAATGCAAGAGGCCCAAATTATACTTGGTCGACCAATTTCAAACGGTGATTGCTCGAGTCTTATAATGATACACGATTATTATGGTTTACCCGTGGATGTAATAGTTATGCTTTTGCAGTATGCCTGCGGGATACAAAAACCAAATATGAGATATATAGAAAAAGTGGCCGCATCTTGGGCCAGTGAAGAAATTGATAATCTGCAAAAGGCGGAAAATAAGCTTATTGAACTAGACAAAACAAATAGGGCATGGAGAAAAATTGAAAAAATTATGGGTCTTGACCACCGTTCCCCAACATCAAAGGAAACTGAAATGGTTAAACGTTGGGTATTTGACTGGAACTATCAAGAAGACATGATAAGAGAAGCATATGAACGCTGTGTTAATGCTAAGGGTAAATATATAGCTTCTTATATAGACAGCATTATCAAACGATGGCATAACTTAAAAATTACCACCATATCCCAAGCCATGGAAGAAAACAAAAAGCAAAGTTCTCAAACCAACAGGCAAAACGATACAAAATCAAGACCTACATCATATAACATTGAAGAATACGAAAAAAGCAGTATATTTGACGATATACCAAGTGAATAATAAAAAAGGGGAATATTATGGGTTATAGTAAAGATATATACGAGGCTGCAAATAGGAAGTTGTCGCTGATCCGCCAGGAAAACGAGGCCAAATCCGAACAAAAAAGAGAAATATTTTTTATAAAATATCCAAGAGCCAGGGAAATCGAAAATCTTCTATCTTCTACGGCCATAAAGGTTGCTAAGTCCGTATTAAGAGGTGCTAATACAAAAGAGCAACTAACATACTTAAAAGAACAAAATTTAAAACTACAAGATGAACTGCATCAAATATTAAAAAGTCAAGGGTTAGAAGACGATTACCTTGACATTAAATATAATTGCGAAAAATGCAAGGATACGGGCTATATAGATGGGAAAATGTGCTCATGTTTTAAAAAGCTCCTCAAGCAAGAAGCTTACAATAAAGTAAATAGTCTTTCCCCATTATCACTCTCCACATTCGATACATTTTCCTTAGAATACTACCCTGATGTCCCCATAAAGGAAGGCTATCCTTCCTCTTATAAGAGAATGTGTGATATATTTAACTACGTAAAGAGATATGCAGAAAATTTTGACAAAAACTCAAAAAGTCTTCTTTTGCAAGGTGCTACGGGACTTGGTAAAACGCACCTTTCTCTTGCAATAGCCAACGAAGTCCTAAACAAAGGATATGGAGTTATATATGGGTCAGTCCCAAATATTCTCTCAAAACTCGAAAAAGAACGTTTTAGATATAATAAGTCATTTGAGCAAGATGAAACGGAACAATACTTAAACGAGTGTGACCTATTAATCTTAGATGACCTAGGTACGGAATTTTCAACCAACTTTTCTAATTCAATGATATACAACATAGTAAACACAAGAATTATGTATTCAAAACCCACTATAATAAGTACAAATCTTTCTATGAAAGAGCTTGAAAAGGCCTATACCGAACGGCTTGTATCAAGATTTATGGGCAATAATATCCGTTTAGTATTTTTAGGTAAGGATATACGTCAGCAAAAAATATTAAAAAAGCGACACTCATAAGGTGTCGCTTTTTTTAATAGTATAGCTCACAGCTAGTATAATCCCAGTCCCAATCTAAACAAGCATCATTGCGTACAAGGCCGCCATGCTGATCATAACTGTCATATGTATTAAGTTCCATATAGAAATTTAATCCATAAGAATTAAAATCATCATTATTTTCTTGATAACAATTATTTTCCTGGGATTCCGATGACTCAACAATACCATTATAAATTATATTTCTATCTGCACAACTTATTTCATCGGGATCATCGTAGTCATCAGCACAGTTCCCCTGGATCATATACGACATAAACATAATAGAAATAATAAAAACCAAAATTATTTTTTTACACATCTTCATTACCTAACCTTATTTAACTATTATAGATGCTCCCATACATCCCACAAATCAAAGTCAGTAACATCTCCACCTTTATATTGTGTATTGATATAATGAGATTCAGATGCCTCTATATTAAAATTGTCCTCAGCCTTGTTTGCTAAGTCTATTTCGTACTTCTCTTTTAGAGGGTCAACACAATAGCACGTAATTGTAGCCATTATTAAAACAATAGTCATAGTAAAAGTAAATAATATATTTTTCATATATCTACCTAAGCTCCTAAATTTTAATTATTAATTTCAGTCAAACACAAAGGATTGACCCTTTAGTTTAAACTTTTTTTAAGCTATAACCACTTAACACACTCTTATCCCAAAAATCCAACAATATTATTGTTAATTTCTAGGATAACCATTGTTAATACCGTCTAATAATAACCCAAATTTTCACCCCCACTCGAAGTATTGACTATCTTTTTCTCATATCCCCCCTAAAATTATACCAAAGACAACAACTAAAAATGTTAGTGGTATAAATATAAATTTTCCTAATACTAAGAATGTTTTATTTAAAGGATACTTGCTTCCAAGATTAATCTCTTTAAGTGAAGAGTCCTTTTTGAATCTCCAAAAAAATACGACTGCCACTATCAGTGCCGAAAGCGGAGATAAAACTATAGTCGAAAAATCAACTACTGCTTCGAAAATATTCATATTAATAGATAAGGGAAGCATTATGCAAAGAGCAATTAACGATACTGCAAGAGTCGCTTTCTTTCTATCTAAATTTGTTATACTTGTAAGTGCCTCAACAAGAACTTCCATCATAGAAAGGCCCGTTGATATTGCTGCACAAATAACGCTTATAAAAAATACTGTACTTATCACTGCACCAAACGGCATTGATGAAAATATCGCAGGCAATGAAACGAATAAAAGTGCAGGCCCTGCACAAGGATCAATTCCAAATGCGAATACCGCTGGAATTATTGCAAAGGCTGCTAAAATTGCACCTAATGTGTTAAAGAATACAACTGTTGCTGTAGATTTAGGGATATCCGTATTTTTATCAGTGTAACTCCCATATACAACCATAACAGAGCCGGAAAGTGAAGCTGTAAAAAACGCAAGACCCATTGCCATAATCCATGTCTCTATGTGTAAAAGGTTCTCCCATCTGGGTATACATATATATTTAATCCCCTCTATAGCTCCCGGGAGGGTAACTGACCTTATAACTATAAGCAAAAATATCACAAACATCATTGGTATAGCAATCTTATTTAGTTTTTCAATTCCTTTGGTTACACCTAAGGAAATAATAGCGCCGGTTAAAATTAAGGCAAAAACAGCAAACGCTGTTTCTTCATTGGAATTTGAAAAATTGCTAAAATATGTAGCAGGATCTATTTTTACAATTTCCCCCGTTATGCTAATATATAAATATTTAAATATCCACCCTATAATAACAGTATAAAAAGAAAAAACCAAAGACATCCCAATAGCAGGAATAGAACCTACGATGGATCCTCCCTTTACTCCCTTTTCTTTAAATACCTTACGAATTCCTCCAAGAGAGCCCGACTTAAAAGTCCTTCCAAATGTAAACTCTATAACCAATCCTACCGCACCAAGCAAAATCGTAAAAATAAAGTATGGAATTAAAAAGGCTGCTCCACCATACTTGCAAAGTTTAAATGGAAACATCCAAAGTATACCAAGACCTATCGAGGCCCCAATGCTTGAAATTATAAACGCAAACTTAGACGAAAACTTATCACGATCTTTCATCATACAAAACCTTTCTATTGTGGAAAATTTAAAACTTTAATTAAAAAATACTATTTATTAAGTCACGATATCTTTCATAGATAATTTAAGGTATAAACTGAAACTTTTAATTCTTTAACTTCATACTATCAATTACCACAAATCTTATAAATTTGTGCACTATTTTACCATGTTTATACAAAAAAGTCAATTATTATTCCTTATTTTACCATTAAAAGCTTAGATCTTGTATGATGATATATATTAAAGAATTACACATGCTTTTAAAATGAGAATTTTATATAAAAAAGTAATCGTTCTCCCTGGCGTAGAAGAACGATTATGTTTAAAAAGAAAAAAGGTAAAAATAATGAAAAATTGTAGTATGATTTCTCATACCTCTTTAATTATACCGAATTTTTGTTTGTTTGTAAAGCCTTTTTTTTTAAAAATTTAGCATTAAAATCAACATATACAAATGTAAATTAATATTATGCATATTATGACCTTATAATGCATCTTTATTCATTATCAATGTTCATTTTAAACAAAAAAGCTTTATTCCCATATCATATATTCTACATCGATTTTATTAGCTTTATGCAGCCCGGCTTGCATACTTTTGTACACCTGCCGCATCCAATACACTTAGATGCATCAACGCAAGCTAAATTGTTTTCTATTTTTATTGCTTCCATTGGGCACTCCTTAACGCAGCGCATACAAGAAATACATCCTGCATTGCAGGCTTTTCTTGTGTTCGCCCCGGAATTATTATTCGAGCAGTATACAAATGCCTTGTCTTCTGCCAAAGTGCGTATCTTTATAATATGTTGAGGACAGGTAGCAACACATTTGCCGCAGGCCTTGCATTTCTCACTATCTACAACTGCTATACCATTACAAATAGAAATAGCATTAAATGGGCAAGCCTTGACGCAATCTCCAAACCCTATGCACCCATAAGTACACTTGCCGTTTGTTTTGCAAAGCTTACTGGCTGCAAGACAAGAATCTATACCGTTATACTCCATGCACTTTTCAGTATTTGAGCAGTTTCCCGTGCATTTAACCACAGCCGTCCTTTCATCACTTGAACTTACGCGTATGCCTAAAATTTTAGATATCTTTTCTGCCGTACCTTTTCCGCCGACTGAGCAAAGATTAGGCTTTGCTTTGCCTTCTGCCAAAGCACTTGCATACCCGCTGCATCCTGAAAATCCACATGCACCGCAGTTAGCCCCCGGAAGTATATCTACAAGTTTCTCTAGTTTTTCATTCTTAGGAGCCGCCATAACTATAGAAACAACTGCCAATATAAGGCCTAAAATAAGGCCTATCCCCGCAACTAACAACACGGGAAATAAAATTTTCTCCATAATTTCCTCCTATACCCCTAAAAGGCCATTTACTAAGCCTTGAAAACCTAAAAACGAAACCGCAACCAAAGATGCTGCAACAAGTGTAATAGGAAGACCCTTGAGTGATTCCGGGATATCGGATTCCTCTAATCTTTCTCTTACCCCTGCAAATAACACCATCGCAACCAAAAATCCTATACCCGCTCCAAACGCATTTACTAAAGCATATATATAGGTAAATTCAGCATTTTGTTGGCTTTTCTCTACTACAAGCATGGTAACACCTAAAACCGCACAATTAGTCGTAATAAGAGGAAGATATATACCTAATGACTTGTAAAGTGGAGGAATATACTTTTTTAATACGATTTCTACTAACTGCACCAAAGCAGCAATTACTAAAATGAATAATAAAGTTTGTAAATAATCAAGGTTGTTGGGAAGCAATATGTAATTATATATTGGGAAGGTTACCGCTGTAGCTAAAACCATTACAAACGTAACCGCAGCACTCATACCTATTGCGGTATTGAGCTTTTTAGACACTCCCAAGAATGGACATATACCTAAAAATTTATTTAAAACATAGTTTTCCGTCAAAATGGACGCTAAAAATATCGCAGCAAGAGCTTTTATCATTATGCATTACCTCCGCTTTGAGATATTTTCGTGCAACTGCTTTTCATAGGGCAGCCGCTGCACCCAGGTTTTGAATCTTTACTTTTTTTACCTGAAAGTTTGTTGGATAATGCTATTAACATTCCGAAAACAAAAAATCCACCCGGAGGTAAAATAAATATTAACATAGGTTCAATAGCCCCACTTGTAATAGGAATTCCAAAAACACAGCCCGTTCCAAAAAACTCACGTATTATTCCCATTAAAAGCAGTGCAGCCGTAAATCCTAAGCCCATTCCAAGCCCATCAAGTGCGGAAGGGAGCACTTTATTTTTTCTTGCAAACATCTCAGCTCTGCCTAAAATTATGCAGTTTACAACTATCAAAGGCAAAAATATGCCAAGAGAATCATTAATTGCAGGAGCATACGCTTTTACAATCATTTGGACTATAGTTACAAATCCCGCTATGATCGTAATATAAGAAGGAATTCTTACCTTGTCGGGGATTACCTTTCTTAAAGCAGAAATAACGGTATTAGAACACAAAAGCACTAAAGTTGCCGAAATTCCCATGCCAATAGCATTTGAAGCCGATGTTGTAACGGCTAAGGTTGGACAAGTGCCCAAAACTAAGCAAAGTACGGGATTTTCTTTTAATATTCCCTTTGAAAATTCATAAGACAGCTTTTTTTCCATTATTCCATACCCCCTGCCGTCATAATCTTATTATAGTTTGATATAGCTTGATTTACCGCCTTAGTAGCCGCCTTTGAGGAAATGGTTGCTCCTGTCACGGCTTCTATCTCGCTATCCTTTGGTTCTCTGTTTTTTATAACTGAAATATCTTTATCTGCTAACTTATCATTATATTGATCTAAAAAGCTCTCCTTTTGGATATTGGCTCCAAGCCCGGGAGTCTCAGATTGAGACAAAATAGATACTCCACTTATTTTTCCATCTGACTCAATTCCCGTCATGACGGATATTTCCCCTGCATATCCCGATGCTTTAGTGATAAATGTATACCCTACTATGTTTCCATTTGAATCCAAACCTTCATAGCAGTCCTCGATTTGAGGGTACTCTTTAAACTCACAGGCCTTTGAAAGTACAATTTTCCTCGAACTGTCCTGCTTTTGAATTTCTTGATTTTCTATAGGTTTTTGAGTAAACGTATTTGTCAATGTCAAAAGTAAAGTCACTAAAAAGCACACAATAAAAAGCGCTAAAGACGGAACAGCTATTTGCTTAACACTAAACTTTTTCATGACTTTCTCTCCTTTTAAAGGTTCTTGGTGTTGATAATTTTTCAATATGAGGAACCAATATATTCATGATGACAATAGAAAAAGATACTCCCTCAGGCAATGCGCCAAAAGTCCTTATTAATATAGTCAAAACACCGCAGCCAATACCAAAGATTATTTTCCCTTTAGTTGTAATTGGGGAAGTTACATAATCCGTCGCCATGAAAACAGCCCCCAAAATCAAACCTCCTGAAAGTAAATCTAAAATAGGGTCCCTTGAAAATGCGAAGGACAAAATAAATACAGTACCTATAAAGAACAACGGGATAGTTGGAGATATAACCTTTCTTGCCACAAGGTACAATCCACCTATTATTATCGCTAGAATACAAGTTTCCCCTAAGCATCCGCCTCTAAAGCCTAAAAATAGGTCCATATAGTTAACATTCTCTAATGAAGATGTCTTTAGCATAGCAAGAGGAGTAGCAGTAGTAATTGAATCTATATCTTGATATGACCTTTCAAATGGTTTTACCCAAGTTGTCATATCCTTAGGGAAAGATACCATAAGTACAATTCTTGCAATTAATGCGGGATTTACGAAGTTTTGGCCGAGTCCTCCAAACATTTGCTTGACAACTACTATCGCAATTGCTCCACCAAGTGCAGCAATCCAAAGGTTTATCGTGACGGGTAAATTAAAAGCAAGCAACATTCCCGTTACAACTGCACTTAAATCCGCTATTGTATTATCCCTTTTCATAATTTTTCTTAATATATATTCGCACAACACACATGAAAGTACCGTCACACCTACAACCATCAATACCCTTGCTCCAAAGATAATAACAGCTGCAATCAAAGACGGCATTAATGCTATTATTACATCAAGCATAATAGATTTTGTGGTAACTTGACCTCTCAAATGCGGCGAAGCCGAAACTATTAATTTTTCTTTCACTCTATCACCTCTTATTTACTCGACTTCACTATAGCTTTGCCAACCTTAATAGCTTGAACTATAGGTCTTGATGCCGGGCAATTAAATACACAAGAACCGCATTCCATGCAGTTTAAAACTTTAAATTTAATAAGATTTTCCTTATCCTTATTCATAGAATATCTCTCAAGTTTATATGGGAATAATCCCATAGGGCAGCTTTTTACACACCTGCCGCATCGAATACATTGAGAAGGCTTTGGAAGAATACTATCATTTTCATCGAAAGCCAAAATAGCATTATTTTGTTTTAGTATAGGTAAACTGTCATCATAAAGAGCAATACCCATCATAGGTCCACCCATTAAAATCTTTTTAGGCTCACTTTTATATCCGCCGCAAAATTCTATTACATCACAAATCCTGGTGCCTATAGGCACTATTACATTTTTAGGCTCCTTTACTGCCGAACCGTCAACAGTTATACGACTTTTCACAAGCGGCACACCCGTTTTTATATACTTGGATATAAACGTCACTGAATTTACATTCATTACAATGCAGCCTACATCAAGTGGTATTTTACCTTCCCCTACTTTTCTACCCGTGCAGGACTCAACCAAAATCTTCTCCGCCCCTTGAGGATACCTTGATTTTAATGTTAAAACCCTTACTCTATCCTTAGGGTCCCTCTCGTCATTATCTGCAATTTGCTTTAAAATCTTTATAACTTCAGGCTTATTATCCTCAACGCCTATAATAACCATGTCTATATTTAAAATTTCTTTGATGGTATATATCCCTGAAAAAAGCTCCCACGAATTTTCGATGCATTCCCTATGGTCTGCAGTTATGTACGGCTCGCACTCAGCGGCATTTATTATAAGCGTATCGACATTTTTCTCATTTGGGATATTAAGCTTCATGTGCGAGGGAAATCCTGCACCTCCAAGGCCTACCAAGCCGCTTTCTTTTACAGCCTTTACTAAAGACTCTTTATCGTATACTTTAGGTGGAGTAATAGACGGCAAAAGTTCATCCTTTCCGTCCGACTCTATCTCTATGGCGTCCACAAGCTCGCCTGATGGCATTCTTAGCTTGTCAATCTTCTTTATTTCCCCGGAAACACTTGAATGTATAGGAGCACTAACTATACTATCACTTTTCCCAATAAGCTCACCTACATAAACGTGATCCCCTTTTTTCACAATAGGAGTACACGCCTGCCCAATGTGTTGGCTCATAGGTATAATCACACTCTTGGGTGACGGCATATACACACTTTCTATATTTTCTGTATTTTTCCTATGCGGAACCTTGGCTCCTCCGCGAGTTTTAAACGGTTTCTTAGGAAAATCTAAATATTTCATAATATCAACCTCATATTGTCTAAACTACATTAATTCTCAAATTACCCTATTAATAATAGGTAAAACAATTTTAAGCATAAGACCGGTAACACTTCCAAAAATTATAGATGCTATAACTATGATAGGAAAATAGTAAAATACCGGCGCTCCTGTTAAAAAATAAGCTACCGCAAGTTGCGACATATTATGCGTTAAAGCTCCAAATATACCTATGCCTATAAATCCAAATGGATTTCTCCTTAATTTTAGCAGTAATCCTGTCACTAAGGTACTCAAAATCGAGCCGAAAAAGCTCATTAAAAAGGCTGTAAACCCACGTGTGAACCCTACAAAAAGTGACTTTAAAACAGCCACCAACATAGCTGATGGTATACCCAATGCTCCTGCTACTGACATGCTCGCCACATTTGAAATCCCCAGTTTCGCCCCGGGAGGTAAAAAGGGAAGCGCAGGAAGCAAGCTTTCAAATATAGATAAAACTATCGCCGCTGCAGTAAACACAGCAACAATAGAAAGCTTAAGTACCCCCAAATTAATATTCATATGGTTAGAATAAATGCTTTTGCCGCTAATCTTATCCTTTTCGATGTTATTATATGTACATATTTCCTTATTTTGATCTTTCAATATAAATATCCTCTATCCTGTTATGGAATCAAACTCTTTTTGATTTCCCCTTAATTCTATAGAAACCCTTGCCGGCAAACAAATCGCAATATCTCCCACTTTAGAAAGCCTTCCTGTATTTACGCATATTTTATCCGGACACTCGGATTTTTTAAAGTATATGCTGTTCTTTTCAACGGATATTATCACGGGGATACTGCCGTCTATGTTTATTTGGTACGGTTGTTCCACTTCATTAAGGTTAATTATCTTATATGTCTGATTATCCTTAACTATTACCGCTTCAAGGTTTTCGTTTGGTTTAGATTGGATTATAAAGAATGATACAATTGCCACGACTAATAATGCGACTACTAAAATAACATCTTTAGTTTTAAAAATTTGTCTGCTTCTCATATTTTATTACCATTGATTAATAACATATTCTTGATTTGTTATTATGACATTGTCCTTTAAACCATCAGTCACAAAAACCCTTTTATCATTATCTATAAATACTGCCGAAGCATTATAATATTTAAGAAGTTCTAAACTGTTATTCTTACCCAAAACAAAGCACGCAGTCGAAAGAAGGTCTGACAATAGCCCGCTATCGCTCCAAACGGTAACAGAAGCTAAATCACTTTTGGAAGGATAGCCCGTTTTTGGGTCTAATATATGATGATAAAATTTACCTTCACTGTAAAAGTTCTTTTCATATGCTCCAGAAGTTGAAACATAGCCTCTCTTTATAGGAATTATCGCCATACTGTCGGAGCTGTCCTGCCCTTTAAAGGGATCTCTTATGGCTATACGCCAATCCGCCTTGTTAGGTTTTGTACCAAAGACTCCTATACTTCCGCCTATTGCAACTATACCGCTTTTAGCCCCTTCTTTTTTATATCTTGATATAACCTCGTCGCAAGCGGCACCCTTGCCTACTGCTCCTAGGTTAATTCCCATATTTTCCTTAAAAAGCTTTGCCCTATTGACATCCAAATTCACTTTTAAATTCTTATAGTTTATATTTTTTAATCCTTCTTGTATTTCCTTATCTTCAGGCACTCTTGTATCATTTGTATCGAACCCCCAAAGCAAGGAAACGGGTAATATTGTTACATCCAAGGCCCCCATGCTCTTTTTGGAAACTTCCAAACTTTTTGATAGTATGCCTGAGGTTTTTGGGTCTATATCCACCCAATTATCCCCGGAATTTTTATTAACCCTTGCAATATCTGAATTATCTATCCTCCAAGATATTAAATTTTCGAGATTATATATATCCTCCATAGCTTTAGAAACTATTTGTTCTCCATTGTTGCTATATACGGTTTGGTGTACATATGTCCCCATAGCAGTATTGGTACTTTCAAAAGAATTATCGTTAGCATCAACTCTTACAAACATAAAGACTATTAGAACTATAGTCAACACAAGCATAGAAAACAACGTGATATAAAGCGGCACTGATGATTTATATTCCTTATTCTTCAAAGTTATCTCTCCTATGCTAAAAAATTTTACAATAAATTAATTTTACCATTTTTTATTTTATCATTCAATGGCTTTATATTAAAAAATCATATTACATAATTATATCCATTTTATCAAATACCAAGCCATTTGCTCCCCATCTATATTGTAAAAATTTCTTATTTATGATATCATGAATTATTATATTATTAATGTTTTATCATAAATCTATATGTGGAGAATAAAATGAAAAAGAAGATACCTTGGAAAACTATTTTTAATATTTTCATCCTGCTGTTTTCTGTAGGTTTATTGGTTTACTTTGGATTGTCGGAAAACGGGCTTGTGGATCTTTTAAAAAATGCCTCGGATTTTGATAAGGGTTGGCTTTCGATGGCTGTTTTATGTCATCTCTTTAATATTGTATTAGATGCTTACCTTATATATATCTTTACAAAAAACACCTCTGAAAATTACTCATTTAAACATGCTTTTAAAACAAGTATGGTTGGACAATTTTTCAGTGCAATAACCCCAGGCGCTTCGGGCGGGCAGCCTATGCAGATATTTTCAATGTCCAAACAAGGAATCGACCCGGGCGTCGCAACCTCGGCCCTAATACAAAAATTTTTGGTCTATCAAACCACTATAACCGTATACAGTGCCTTATCTATATTAATTTGTTTTAAGACCTTTGCAGGCAATGTAAGCTCAATTATGTGGGGTCTTGCGATTTTTGGATTTGTAACACAAGCATTCGTTATACTTCTTTTATTGATTTTTTCTTTTAATAAAAAAATTACATATTGGCTTATAAATACAGTTTTTCACCTTTTGGAAAAGCTTAAAATTTTGAAAAATGCAGATTATAAAATAGAATCTCTTTCAAACCAACTTGAATACTTCCACAAGGGAAATGAAGAACTATATAAAAATAGAAATATTGTACTTAAATCCTATGTTATAACTGCAGTACAACTTACTTCTATGTTTATAGTACCCTATTGTATATATAAATCCTTCAGACTTTCGGGCGCAAGGGTTGTGGACATGGTATGTACGCAGGCATTTGTCTCGATGGTATCTTCCTTTGTCCCGATACCCGGAGCGTCCGGCGCTTCTGAGGGAAGTTTCTACATCTTTTTTGGAATGTATTTCACTGAAAATACTATAAAATCTGCCATATTGCTATGGAGAATAATAACCTACTATTTAACTATATTAATTTCAGCTCCATTCTCAAGAATTAGCTCGAAAGAACCCCCTAAATCAGGGGAAGACTCAATAAGGACGGATAATGTTGAACAAACAAATCAAAAAACCTAAAATAAGCGTTATAATACCTGTATATAACTCCGAAAAATACTTGTTTAGGTGCCTTGACTCATTAAAAAATCAAACCTATAAGGACTTTGAAGCAATTATTGTAAATAGTGATTCTAAGGATTCATCTTTGGATATAATTAAACAGTTTACTCAAAAATATGAAAATTTTCATCTCATAAATAAAGACAACAGTGGGGTTGCGGATTCCAGAAATACTGCATTAAAATCCGCCCTAGGTGAATATATTTCATTTTTAGACAGTGATGACTTTTTGTCCCCTGATTTTTTAAGTGTCTTATATAATTCATTAATAGAAAATGATGCAGATATAGTTTGCTGCGGATATTATACTTACTATCCCCAATCGCAAAAAGCAACTCCAAAAAAACTTACCGCAAAAAGCGGTGTATACTCATCAAAAAAAGCACTTAATATGCTTATAAAAGACACTACAATGCACTTTTATGTATGGAATAAACTATTTAAAAAGTCTTTATTTGAAGACAATAATATAAATTTCCCCAATATGCTTTTTGAGGATATTTACGTTACAACAAGGCTTTTTTATTATGCTAAAAAGATAAATATGATTCACAAACCTTATTACTATTATGTTGTGCATGAGGACAGCCTTGTAAATTGTATTAATAAACAAATGATTAACGAATATGCAAAGGCTATTGTGCTTTTAAGAAATTTCCTTGAAGAAAAAAATATATATAAAGACTTTAAATTAAGCTTTAAATTATTTGCAATTAGGGGAATGTTAATAAATATAAAATTTATTTTCTTTCTCCATTCAAAAGAAAAATCATTTGCAAGCTTTTTTAGTAACATACATAAATCCAACAAAATTATACTCTACTCGATAAGTAAAAACTTTAATATTTACGACAATATATATGATATTCCTAATGTCTTAAAATAATACATTATAAGGAGGATAAATAATTATGAATAAGAAAACTCCCAAGATAAGCTTGATTATTCCTGTATATAATGTGCAAGAATATATAGAAAAGGCACTTCAGTCAGTGGCAAATCAAACCTTTAAAGATTTTGAAGTAATTATTGTAAATGACGGCTCTAAAGACCAAAGTGTAGAAATAGCAAAGAAATTTATTAATAAATATGATAACTTCAAACTTATAAATCAAGAAAACCAAGGCCTCTCTGCCGCAAGAAACACGGGTTTAAAAGAAGCTAAGGGTGAATATATAGCTTTTATTGACAGTGATGATTTCATAGAAAGTAATTTTCTCGAAGAGCTTTATAATCTCGCCGTCGATAATGATGCGGATATTTCTTATTGCAACTACAAAATATATTATCCTAAAATGAATTGGTCCTTGTATATGCCGCTTGCGTCTCGATCTAAAGTTTATTCAAAACAAAGGGCATTAAAAACACTCATATTGGACGTAACATTGCATTACTACGCTTGGAATAAACTTTATAAAAGGACCCTATTTATCAATAACAATATAGAGTTTCCTGATATGTTCTTTGAGGATATAGCAACAACTCCAAGACTTTTATATTTTGCAAATAAGTGCGCCGTTTCTTCAAAAGGACTTTACCACTATACCAGGAGAAAAGGCAGCATATTAAGCACCATGAATGTCAAAAAGGTAAATGATTATATTACCTCTCTAGGTATAATAAGAAACTTTATAGACAAACAAGGAGAATATGATAAATATAAAATAAATCTTAAAATATACGGCCTAAGAGTTATGCTTGTCAATTATTATTCTATTTTTGATATGCATTTTCGTGAAATGAACTTCAATGGCATGGCTACTAATATAAAAAGATCAAACGATTCAATAAAATATTTTGTGGGTGAAAACTATAAAACTGTAGATGATGTTGTAGTAAAAATGCCATATGAAATACAAGTGCCGCCTGCGAAAGTTCACCCCAAGAAAAAAGAAAAAAAGACGGAATCATCCGTTTTCGAGGACTGATTTATGCTAAAAAAAATTAATCTACAAAAAACATTCAACGTCATACTTCTTGTTTTCTCTATTTGTTTTCTTGTCTATTTTTGTACAGCAAACAATAACCTATCAACGTTAATAAACACCCTGCCCGGCCTTAATCCGTTTTGGGTTAGTGCTGCTTTGATTTCTATGGCTTTAAATTGGGTTATTGACTCTATAATAGTCTACAATATAACCGCTTCGGCTTATCATAAAAATTATAGAATAAAAAATGCATTTAAGGTTACTATGGTTGGACAATACTTTAATGCTATATCCCCATTTGCGGTCTTGGGGCAACCTATGCAAGTAATTACAATGCTTAGGCAAGGGATAAGTGCAGGTATCGCTTTTTCAATTTTAATACAAAAATTCTTGATCTATCAATCCACACTAACTATATACTCGCTTTTAGTTATTATATTTAAATATAGCTTTTTTCGTCAATTATTCCCTGGCTTTATGTCGCTTGCATTAATAGGATTTCTAAGCCAATCATTTATTGTCGTAATGCTTATCTTATTTTCAGTTAATAGGGCATTTACAACCAAAGTAATAAATCTGGTGTTTAAACTTCTTAGTAAAATCCATATTGTAAAAAATCCGGAAAAGACGGCTAAAGATTTGGAAACCCAACTTCAATTCTATTTAAACAACAACAAAGCGATTAACAAAAACCGTAAATTCACATTAAAATTATATTTACTCACCTTTTTCCAACTTACTTCAACATTTATTATACCGTTTTTAATATATAAGGCCTATCATAACCCGGGTGCACCTGTTATCGATATGATTTCGGCGCAGGCATTTGTTACTATGATTTCCTCTTATACGCCGCTGCCCGGTGCTTCGGGTACATCGGAAGGTAGTTTCCTAGTGATATTCAATATATTCTTCGGAAGCGATATTACAACTCAAGCTATGCTTTTATGGAGGTTCATAACATATTATTCGTGCATAATATTTGGCTCAATGTTTGCGTTGGTTGACAAGAAAAAGGAAAAATTAAATATCGACATGGATCAACTCATGGATAAAAGCATAAAGGAAATGAATAATATTTCCTAACCACAAAGTTATATAGGAGGAAGGATTATGTATTGCAGTAATTGCGGAAAGAAAAATAATGATACATCGAATTATTGTTATAATTGCGGCAGCAAGCTTGTTAAACAAAGCAAAAATAACTTAAATGTCTATCAAGGACAAAATAAGATAAATTTCTTTAAGCGCATAGCATATAATATAATTACATCAAAAAGGAAATATGAAAAAATATTCCTTCTTATTGCCATAGCCGTAATATCATTTGCCTTTTTAGTAGAAATCCTTCCTAACTTAAGTTCTTATGTAAACAGTGCAATAAACATGTGCTCCAAAGATTATGGCGGTTACTATACTATGAAACTTCGAGCAATGTGTAAGGAACAATGGAGAAATGTATGGTGTGCATTGATATTTATATTGGCATCTTTAGGTGCAATTATTTGTGATATAATAATTTGCATTAATATGCTAAAACTAAATAGAAAACTTTATAAAAAGGAGCAATAAAAATGATATTTGAATGTATGGCAGAAAAGCTTAGTGATTTAACAAATTGTATAATCGAAAAAAATAAAAAAGCAGCTAAAAACAATAAATTAAAGATGTTCATTAGAAACGAAAGAAAAATGATTGATAAAAGATACTATGAATTAGGTAAATATTATTACAATAACCTAAGAGATTCCGTTGATGTGGAAGCCGAAAAAATATGCAAAAAAATAGACAACTCAAAAATTACCATATCTAATGTTCAAGATAAACTAAGAGAAATAAATTTTGCCGACCTAAAAATCGACAATGATGAAACAAGCCTTGTCTAAAATTAAAATTTAGACAGATATTTTATATAAGAGGGGACTATATGAAAACTCTGGCAGTGTATTATTCGCTTACGGGTAAGACGGAAGTTATCGTAAGAACCATGCAAGATTCTTTGAATGCTGATGTAGTAGAAATTAGAGAATTGCATGATAGAGGTAAATTTAATGCCTATACCTTGGGCTGTATATTCTCAAGACTCAAAAAGGCAAGCAACACTTACCCTATGGATATTAATATTGCCGATTATGATAACATTATAATCGCAACACCCGTTTGGGCAGGATATCCCGCACCGGCTGTATATAATTTTATACGTGGTTATCAACTTGCAGGAAAAAATGTATATGGTCTTATCTCTTATTCAAAGGGCCCTGGCAAGGCGGAAGAAGCCTTAAAGAGAGAGTTTGATATTCAAGGTATTCCCATAAAAGCAATCATCACTGTGAGAACTGACGATGCTACTATGGAAAGCCTTGATCTTGGAAAAATATACTTTGATGTCAATGATAATGACAGAATAGTATTAAGAAAAAAGATCTATTTTGAAAAAGTTAAAAGTACAACTTACCCTAAACAGGTACCGGTCGAAAAAAAGCCTCAAATAAATGCTGAAGATATAGACTTCTCTTATAATAGATACCTTAGCAAAAAATAGTACTTTGCTTAATTATATCACCATAAAGCAGTACCCCCATTGATATATTAAAACCTGATATGCACCCCAAAAGTGTCTAACTTTTGGGGTGCATATCACATCTGCGATTAGAGTATATTAGGTTTTGATCTTTTGTAGTTTGCGAATATCCATATAAATAGAAAAGGCCCTTTGAGAAAGAGATTTCTCCTTTCCCAAAGGAAAGTCTAATATACCATAAACCGTCAATTTCTTTTCTTGCGTATCTTAGGTGCAGTCGCCTCAAAACTCATATCCAAAAGCATTTTAATTTCATCATCAGGCACACTTCCGTCAAGGGCAACTGTTATCCAACTTGTTTTATTCATATGATATGCGGGAAAATATCCGGCTTTACTAATAAAAGAGCCTATCAATATCGGGTCACACTTAAAATTAACAACACTCAAAATATCATTTGTCGGCAATCCAAGTTTATCTTTCGACACTTCCATAATAAGTGCAAACCATTTTTTATTGCTTGTATGACGAAATACCTCGTAATCCGGGTATTTTATCCACGGATAATCCGGTTCAGTACTGTAATTACTCCGAATATGTTCCACCAATTCTTCTCTATTCATTTCATCACCCAATTTTTTAGAAAATGGACAATCCCACTACAGGACTGCCCATTCACTTTAAAAGCTATTGTATATTATAATCGTTTTCATGCATGGAGTCAATCGGTGATACCATTTTGAAACAAATTCCCAATTCCATTTGTGATTAGAGTATATTAGGTTTTTGACTCTTGTAGTTTTTGAATAAAATAAAAAGGACAATGTGACAAACCAGAAGTTATCAATCTTTAATACTTCTGATTTTTGTTAAATCACCGCTGCATAACGCTTCCATATTACGGAATATTTTGTCCGCATCCCAATCCCACCATTTCAGATTTATCAGATACGAGGTAAGCTCTTCGTCAAAACGCTGTCGAATCACTCGGCAGGGGTTTCCACCCGCAATGCAATAAGGTGGGACATCCTTTGCTACAACTGAATTAGCCGCAATGATGGAACCATCCCCAATATGCACTCCGGGCATCACTGTCACATTCTGCCCGACCCACACATCATTTCCAACGACCGTATCTCCTTTAATCGGTAAATCATCTAATGTTGGAGTGAATTTTTCCCATCCACCGCCCATAATGTTGAATGGATAGGTCGACACACTTTTCATTCTGTGATTTGCACCATTCATCACAAATTCAATTCCTTTTGCAATGGCACAAAACTTGCCGATGATAAGCTTGTCGCCCAAAAACTCGTAATGATGTGTAACGTGTTCCTCGAACTTTTCTGCACCATTTACATCATCATAATAGGTATAGTTGCCAACGATGATATTGGGACGAGTAATTACGTTTTTGATGTACACGACTTGTTTAATGTTCTCATTAGGATAGATTTTGTTCGGATTAGGTCCTACCATACCTTAAATCCACCTCCACAAATTATAAATTTTATCTCCATTCATTTTAGAAAATGG